>CAMYCE010000153.1 GCA_947254205.1 uncultured Prevotellaceae bacterium | reverse complement strand
AAACAACCGAAAAAGCAGTCAAAAAGAACCAAAATAAATGACAAAGGCAAGGAATAGCCTAAGATATTTTCTTATTGCGACCTAATGACCGATTGGGGTTTAATCACCAAGCAAGAATGCCCCTTGGTGGGACATATCAAAATAGTTGAGCTTAAGGGCTTGACAAGACTTGATAAACCGCAGGCGATCGGTATTGTAGATGCTCCCCGAGAGCACATACACTTGGGCCTCATATAATTTCACAACATCGCTCATGTCGCCATGAAAAGACTTAGTGACGATGGCATAATCAACAGAAATGCGGCGAGAAAACTTGATTTTTTTGAAATTTCCACGCCCTATTACCACCAGTTTTTTTTGATTTAAATAGGCAAATGGTGCTTTTATAAATTCATGAGGCTTTTCAAAGCCTTGTGCACCAACACTTGCCACTGTGCTCAAGTGATGACGAGCAAGAAACCCCGAGTAGTGCCGAGAAAAGCTCTCTACATCAAAATTTTCGTTATCGGGGCACCACACCCTGCATTCTCCCGAAGCATAGCTCACAATTGGAGTGCCACTAAAGGAGTTTAAAACTATAGCACCCCTCACAGGCAATGACGTTATAGCTGAATATTGAGAAAATAGCAACACAATAGCAAAGAACATGGCACTCCACGTTGCACGCATCGATTTCTTGAAAAAAGCAAACAGTAATAAAGCCATTATCGCATATATCAAACAGGTGTCAAAGCCCGACAAGTAAACTCGAACATGAGAAAATGGCCAATTGGAAATTGCATGAATCACTCCATATAGATAATTGCTGATAAAATCGGTTGCCATGTTAATGACATCAATTTCGCCACCCCATGCACTCAATGCCACAACAATGCTGCCCAGCAACATAAACAAGGGGAAAATTGGCAATATCAGCACATTGGAAATCACCGAAACAAGAGAAATGTTGTGAAAATAATGTGCAGTGATGAAAATTGTGGCCACCATGGCAACGATAGAAGTCGCAATCAATGCTTTAAAAGAATGCCACAAGGAGTTGTCGCCACCTTGATTTTGACAATAGGGAGCAACAACGAGTAAAGCGCCCACTGTCAAGAAACTGAGTTGAAACCCCGCATCAAATAGTGATAGAGGAGAGGCTATCAAAATGAATAAGGCTGCTGCAAGCAAAGAATTGAATGGTGTCGACTTGCGATAAAAAATCAACGAGCAAAACACAAAACCTATCATGACCGATGCACGAACTACCGAGGGGCTTAATCCCGTGAAAATGGCAAAGAATGTTAAAAAAAGAAGAGAGATGATGAGTCTCAACTTCTTTAGCCCAATATAATCGAGAGGAAAAAGAAACCACCAGCACAAGGCAACAATAATTGCAACATGCAATCCACTCAAAGCAAGCACATGGGCTACTCCAGCTTGAGAAAATTGTTGCCTACTTTCAATATCAATGAGTTTTTTATTGCCCAAAATGAGGGCAACAATCAAGTCTTTACTCCTGCTATTTAGTTGCGTAGCCAAAATTGCCCCACACAACTGTCCACGCAACTTAGCCATGTGTGTCGACAAAGTGTGACGTGTTGCAAATTTCACAACATTATTAATAGAAACATGGCTGGTGTAATAAATGCCACGCCTATTCAGCCAACCGGCATAATCGGGTTCATAAGGATTCCCCAAGTTGTGCACGGCTTCAAGATGAGCAGGGAATGCAACCATATCGCCCGGAGCAAGGTTGTAGTTGCACCCTTTTGTTGAAACCAATAATTTCCCGCACAAAGTCTTCTCCTGCCTATCACGTGAATAGCAATGAAACATAGAGACCTCCAAGACCATTGAATTGTCTCGCTGTTCAAGCTCATCAATTCTACCCGTGATCATTGATTGAGAATTTAACTCACGAAGATTGTATTGAACATGAGAAGTGCTTAAAATAAAATCAAGCAGACCCAATGAAACGCCCATCAATGCAATGGGCACAACGAAATAGGCACGCAAAGCATATTTGCGTTGATAACTTGCACGTGAAAGCCAAGACATCAATGCATAACTGCTAATAGCCACACTCATGAACACGAGAGCAAGCCACAACGATGCATCACGAGAAATAATATCACCAACCACAATGCCAATAGCAAATGGAGCCAAGAGCCTTATGATTGGAAAACGGGAGAGCATGAAATCTATATCAATCTATAGAAGTTTTGAGAGTTTTGAGAGTTTTGAGAGTGGAGGGAGCTACTTCTCAGGAGTTGTCCATATATCATAGGCAGCAAAACCCTGCAACAACAACATTTCAAGTCCATTTTTAATTGTAGCACCATGAGCCTTGGCATTCTTCATGAAAAGCGTCTCTTCGGGGTTATACACAAGATCATAGGCCAAATGCTCTTTGCTTAAAAAGCGATAAGGAAAATTGGGGCAACTCTCGGTGTTGGGATAAGTGCCCAATGGGGTTGCATTCACAACAATAGGGTGGGCATGCACCATTGCTTTTGTAAGCTCTTCATAG
>CAMYCE010000152.1 GCA_947254205.1 uncultured Prevotellaceae bacterium | reverse complement strand
CACCGGCGAAATCTATACTCGTGGCTCGTGGGGCGTGATAGCACAGTCCAACTATGTGAAGCGTTACCGCTACCGCGGCAACTTCAACATGAGCTACCTCACCACCGTCACAGGCGACAAGGGCGACAACGACTACAACAAGATGCACAACTTCAGGGTGCAATGGTCGCATAGCCAAGATGCCAAGGCCAACCCCAACATGTCGTTCTCGGCCAGCGTGAACTTCGCCACCAGTGGCTATTCGCGCAACAATCTCGACGACTATTATAGTAGCAATTTCACCGAGAACACCAAGAGTAGCACGGTGAACATGACCTATCGCATTCCCAATAGCAAATGGAGTTTCTCGACCACTGCCAGCGTGTCGCAACGCACTGCCGACTCCACCCTGAGCGTGTCGTTTCCCAACCTCAACCTCACCATGTCGCAAACTGCTCCATTCAAGCGCAAGCGCAGTGCAGGCAACGAGCGATGGTATGAAAAAATCAAGCTGTCTTATTCGGCACGGTTTCAAAACTCTTTGACAGCCAAGCAAGACCAATTTTTGCACAAAAGCCTCATCAAAGACTGGCGCAATGGCATGTTTCACACCGTGCCCATTTCGGCCACTTTCAATGCGTTGAAATACATCAACATCACCCCCTCGCTCACACTCAACGACCGCATGTATAGCAGTCGCGTGAATCAGCAATGGGACCCCAACGCCAGCGCCGTGGTCATGGACACCACCTATAGCTTCTACAACGTGTTTGACTTCAACTTTGCCCTCTCGTTCAGCACTAAGCTCTATGGTTTTTTCAAGCCATTGAAATTCTTGGGCGACAAGGTGAGCATGATACGCCACGTCATCACCCCCACAGTTTCATTCTCGGCAGCCCCCGACTTCAGTAGCTCGTTTTGGGGCTACTATGGGCACTACGACCGCCCCAATGCCAGTGGTGTGATGCAACACGTCACCTATTCGCGCTTCTCGCAAGGCTTGTTTGGCAACGCTCCCATGGGCAAATCGGGCATGTTGAACTTCAGCATAGCCAACAACTTGGAGGCCAAGGTGAAGAGCGACCAAGACAGCACGGGCTTCAAGAAAGTTTCGCTCATTGAAAATTTCACACTCTCGCAGTCCTATAACATGGCTGCCGACTCGTTGCGCTGGAGCAACCTCAACACCTCAATCTTGTTGCGCCTCACCAAGGGCTTTAACCTCAACTTGAGTGCAACGTGGGACGTGTATAAGTATGGCATTGGTGCAGCCGGGCAACCTGTGCGCATCAACAAATTGCGCCTGTTTAATGGTGGCGGTTGGGGACGCTTGTCGAGCACCGGCACCTCGTTTTCCTACACCTTCAACAACGACACGTTCAAGAAACTCTTTGGCAAAAACAAGGAGCAAGACAAAGTTGACGAGCACAAAGATTTTGCTCAAGGCTCGGCCGATGACGGCAAACCCGACAACCCACGCGAGGAGCAGGAAAACACCTTTGAGATGAATCCCGATGGCTACATGAAGTGGGATTGCCCGTGGAGCCTCACCTTCAACTACTCGTTGAGCTATGGCTATGGCTCCTTTAACTACAACAAACTGGAATATAACGGCAAGTGGACACAAAACTTGAGCTTGAACGGCAGCATTCGCCCCACCAAGAACTGGAACTTCAGCTTCTCGGCAAGCTACAACTTTGATGCACGCAAAATTGCCTATATGAACTGCTCGGTGTCGCGTGAAATGCACTGCTTCAACATGAGTGCCAGCTTTGTGCCAGTGGGGCCCTACAAGTCCTATAGCTTCCACATTGCCGTGAAGTCGTCGATATTGAGCGATGTGAAATATGACAAGCACTCCAGCTACAGCAACGGCATCAATTGGTATTAAATCGTTTTTCCCCTTTGCAATCAAATCAATAAACAAATACTAAAGCTCTCTATTTAAAACTTTATGAAAAAGACTATCCTACTCTTGTGGTGCCTGCTTGTCACACTTTGCACCTCGGCGCAAGTGCCCATCGACAGCCTGCGCAATGGCGATCTCATCTTTTTTGTCAACCCCAAGGGTAATGCAATCACACAAGTCACCACCCACCAAAACCAATATCCCATCGATCACGTTGCAATATTCAATTGGGGAGAAAACCACACCGCACAAGTCATTGAGGCTGTGCACAAGGGCGTGTGCATCACCACTATCGATAGCCTGTTGCACGATGCAGCCCAATTTAGCACCCCCACTCTGCTTGTTGGCAGGGTAAATGTGCCCTTTGATGTCGCCACTACATTGTGCCGTGCTTTTTCACATTTAGGGAAACCCTATGACTTCACCTTTGAGAATGACGATGAAAAAATATATTGTAGCGAATTGGTGCAAAAGAGCTATGTCACTACCAATGGCGACACAATATTTCCCATCATTGCACTCACATTCAACACTCCCGATGGCACCGTGCACCCCTATTGGGCTGAATACTATGCCAAGCGAGGCCTTGCTGTGCCCGAAGGCATTCCCGGCACCAGCCCTGGCGGACAATCTCGCGACCCTCATGTCACCATCTTAGGCTTTATCGAGCCCTAATCGTCAAGTAATTACGTAAGTTCAATTAAGAAATGCAACTTTTGGCAATAAACAAAAGGAGCGAAAAAG
>CAMYCE010000151.1 GCA_947254205.1 uncultured Prevotellaceae bacterium | reverse complement strand
CGAAGTATTTTCCACCCATCCTTTCACAGCGTGGTGGCTCGTGTGCGCAGGCTTCGGCCATTGGCTACATGCTCACTTACGAACTCAACATATTCAGTTACTTTTGCTTTCCCTTATCCTTTCTTCTTTCATTGTCATTATCTTACTGATTATGCTTGTTGCAGCATGGCCACAATTTGCTCAAATTGCATGCAATGGGAGGCTTTCACCAAAATGGTGTCGCCATTGTGCAACAACGAGGGTAGGGCAGAGGCGAGCTCTTGCCGTGTGGCATAGTGGCGCACTTCAAGGTTGGGGTTGCCTGCTTGGGCTGCTTGGGCAAGATGTGCAGTGAGTGGCCCTGCGCAATACAGGGCATCGAGCTTGAGTGTGGCGGCATGCCTGCCCACGCTGGCGTGTAATTCTTGCTCGTTCTCGCCCAGTTCGGCCATGTCGCCCAGTATGGCAACTCGGCGTTGGTTGCCGTCTTGCAAAACTTCGAGAGAGCCTTTCATCGACACGGGGCTTGCATTGTAGCAGTCGTCGATGATGGTGTAGTGGCTGGTTTCGATGATATTGAACCTGCCTGCCAGCGACTCGTTGGCTTCGATGCCTTGCTTGATTTGCTGGAGCGATAGCCCATGTGCCACGCCGGCGGCAGTAGCTGCCAGTGCGTTGCACACCATGTGCTTGCCGGGCAATGTCACAGTCACGTCGAAACTGCCCACAGGAGTGTGAATGGTGCAGGCAGTGCCCTTTAGCCCTAAGCTCTTGAGATGGGTTGCCCTGTAGTCGCATTGTTCGCCCAGTCCATAGGTGATGGGGGTGATGCCCCTCACGTTGGTCACAGTGGCGAGTTTGTCGTCATCGCCATTGAGAATGATGCAGGCATCACTTTCAAGAAAATCGAATATCTCGGTTTTGGCTTTGAGCACACCATCGCGATCGTGCAGATTGTTGAGGTGGGCATAGCCAATGTTGGTGAGAATCACGGTGTGAGGGCGTGCCACTTGAGCCAAGCGGTGCATTTCGCCAAAGTCACTGATTCCCATTTCAAGAATAGCTATTTCGTCGCCCTCGCGCAGGCGAAACACAGTGAGTGGTAGTCCCAGCTCGTTGTTGAAGTTGCCTTGTGTTTTGAGCACTCGGTAGCCTTGGCTGAGCACGCTATAGGTCATTTCCTTGGTGCTGGTTTTGCCCACACTGCCACTGATGCCCACAACCGGAATGTTGAGCTGCTTGAGATAGAACTCGGCAATGTCTTTCACCGCTTGCAGTGTTGATTGCACTACCACATAGGGGAAGCTTTGCTCTCCCAAGTCGTTCTCGCTGAGCACCCCCATTGCGCCTTGTTCAATGACTTGGGCAATAAAGTTGTGGCCATCAACTCGCTCGCCCTTGATGGCTACAAAGAGACCTCCTCGTGCAATCTTGCGGCTATCGGTCTCTATGGCTTCAACTTCAATGGTCGATTGTGCGGTAGTGCCCACATAGTGGCCACCGGTAGCCTTGGCAATGTTGGCTAATGTGATATTCTTCATGCTGTTGCTCTCCAAAATTTTAAACTTGCCGTGAAATTGATGTGTCGATGCACTACTTGTTGTCGTATTTTTTCATTGAAATGTCAACAAGATGCTGGCACAAGTCGTTGTAGCTGTAGCCTAGCACTGCAGCCTCTTGTGGCACAAGGCTGGTGGCAGTCATACCAGGCAGTGTGTTGGCCTCAAGCACAATCATGTGGCCCGTGCTGGTCATGATGAAATCGACACGGCCATAGGCCTCGATGCCCAGTGCTGTCATGGCTTCGACGGCATGGCGTTGCATGCGTGTGGCTTGCTCGTTGGAGATTTCGGCAGGGCAAGTCTCGATGGTTGCCCCCGGCTCATATTTGTTTTTATAGTCATAGAATCCCACCTTGGGAGCAATTTCTATCACGGGATAGGCTTTGCCGTCTATCACAGCAACCGAGAACTCCCTGCCTTCTACAAATTCCTCAACCACAGCCTTGTCGTCGAGTTCAAATGCAGTGTCGAGCGATTGCCGGTATTCTTGTGCATCGTGTGCAATGGTGATGCCCACACTCGAGCCACCGCAAGCAGGCTTCACAATCACAGGATAGGTGAGCCCTCGTTGCGAGGCATCGTCGTTGGCCTCGTTTTTGTTGATTGAGTAGCCTTTGGCCATGGGCACTCCGTGAGCTTGCAAAATGTGCTTGGTGAGCGTTTTATCCATAGCCAGAGCACTGCTCAAGTAGCCCGTGCCGGTGTAGCGAATGCCCATGAGGTCGAAAGTGGCTTGCAGGCGACCATCTTCGCCATTGGCTCCATGCAGGGCAAGAAACACGATGTGGGCCTCTTGGCACATTTCAAGCACGTGAGGGCCAAAGAAGCTGCGTCGTGTTTTGATTAATTGATTCATGCTGTCGTTGAAACTGCACATGTGCTGCCTTGCCTTTTCAACGTCATATTCTTCGGGGAAGTAATTGCTGCTATCGGCATTCTCATCGCCACAAAACACATCGAGCAACACGGCTCTGTGCCCCTTGGCTCTCAAAGCCTTGCACACTCCGGTTCCCGACACAATCGAAACGGCTCTTTCGCTACTGGTGCCACCAGCCAAGACAACTATATTCATTGTTGTGATATATTGATGTTATTGTATATTTTTTGATCGAAAAGTTGAGTTCAAAAATAATTTGCAAATATAGCTTTTTTCAACCTAAAAAGGGTTGATTTGCACATTAAATCGTTGCTGTGTCACGGCTCTTTCATTTGAAATTTAAACCAACACATAACGCCCTTACCCGATTC
>CAMYCE010000150.1 GCA_947254205.1 uncultured Prevotellaceae bacterium | reverse complement strand
TCAAAAAGAACCAAAATAAATGACAAAGGCAAGGAAAAGCCTAAGATATTTTCTTCATGCGACCTAATGACCGATTGGGGTTTAATGATTAGGGCTTGACTGCCACTCCTTTGCTCTCGTTGTTGCAACGATCGAGGGCTGTGATCACAAAAGTGATGCCCTCGTCATCGGCACTATTCTCTTTAATATAGGTGTAGCGTGGGCAATCAACCACATCGACAATGGCATCGGCACGGTTGAGGTCAATAGTTTGGCATTGTGCAAACTTATAGATTACAAACTTTGTGGCTCGTTGCAACTCGTCGCTGGTGTTGACCGCTGTCCATGAAAGGTTGATGTGGTTGCCATCGGGCGAGGCTTGCACTCCTGTCACTGCTTGGGGGGCAATGCTGTCGATCCAAGTGTAGGGCGCAATCAAGGCACGAGTGCTCATTTGGTGGGTCATGAGCGAGTCTTTCACGCCTTTATAGTTGCTGGTGATGTCATAGGCTGGCCACCATGTCACGCCGTGCACGTTGGACAGCTTGCGCATGAGCCTTATTTTGTGGTCGAGCTGGGTGGGGTTGGCAGGGTTGCCTCCATCTTGGGCAATGTCGGGTTTGTCCATCGTTTTGCGCACGGCTTGTCCATAATACATGTGCCTGCCATTGGCGTGCTCATTCCACCAGTAGCTCAACTTCAAGTCGCTTGCGACCTTGTGCTCAAGCTCCCAATAGAGTTGTGGCACCATGTAGTCGACCCAGCCCTTGGCGGTCCATTTGAGGCAGTCGGCATAGAGGGCGTCATAGCATTCCAGGCCGTTGGTGTCGCTGCCATCGGGGTCGCTCGCCTTGTTGCGCCAAATGCCAAATGGGCTAATGCCCAGTCTCACCCATGGTTTCACCTCTTGAATGGTGTTGTGCAACATCTCGATGAGCAGGTCAACATTGTGTCGTCGCCAGTCGCCCCTGTTGCTCCACCCTTGCCCATACTTGGCAAAACTGCCACCATCGGGAAAGTCGGCCCCTTTCACCGGATAGGGGTAGAAGTAGTCGTCCATGTGAAGGGCGTCGATGTCGTAGCGTGCCAGCAGGTCGCGCACCACTTGGTCGATAAAATTGCGACTTTGGGGCAGGGCAGGGTCGAAGTAGATTTTGCCGTCGGCATATTTCACAAACCATTCGGGGTGTTTATAGTAGATGTGCCCTGTGGCAGGTCGGTCTTTGCGACTGGTGGTCACGCGATAGGGGTTGATCCATGCGTGCAACTCCATGCCTCGCTTGTGGCTCTCCTCAATCATGAATTGCAAAGGGTCCCACAGTGGCGTGGGGGCTTTTCCTGCTTTTCCCGTTATCCATCGGCTCCATGGTTCGAGTTGACTGGGATAGGCAGCGTCGGCTTGGGGGCGTATTTGCCAAATGATGGCATTCACGCCTGCACTTTTGAGCTTGTCGAGCTGCTTGATGAGGTAGTGGCGTGTTTCTTGGGCAGTCATCGTGGCATATTGGTCTTGGCCAATGATGTGAAGCCATGCTCCGCGAAACTCATGTTTGGGGTTTTGTGCTTTGAGCCCTGTGGCTGCAAGTGTGAGCAACATGAGGACTGCTATTTTAAAAAACTTGTTCATCTCTTTTATTGATATATCATTATGTTACAATCACATGAAGCAAAATGCCTGCTTTTATCTATAATGAAGTGATGACACAAATTTACGATTTTGCAATATTTTCAGCAAATCTTTATCGCTTATCGATGAACTTTACTTAAATTTGTGTACAATAACTATAATGTGCCAACTCATGAAACTAAGGTTGATATTGTGCTGTGTGCTGGGATTGCTCTTTTGGAGCATGACCTCCTGCGACTCAGGGTTTAAACGTGATGGTATTCGCTACACCATTCAAGCCGATGGGCTGGTAGTGATGCCCACACAGGTTAAGGAATATGTGGGCGACATTAAAATCCCCGATTCGGTTGTCTATCATGGCAAAAAATATGCTGTGCTCAAAATCTCAACTGGAGCTTTTGAAAATTGCAAACTGTTGAAGTCGGTTGTGATTCCTGCTACTGTCAAGGAAATAGGCTCCAATGCATTTGCTCAATGCCTGGGTCTTCAGGTGATTCATTGCCGTGTTGAGGCTCCTGTTGCTATCGATTCCACAACGTTTGAAGGAGTCTCGCTCAACAAATGTGTGCTCTCGGTGCCTTTGCAAATGGCAAAATCCTATGCCAATGCCCCCTACTGGAATCAGTTTTCAATCTACGAAGAGGGCGAAGTTGTTGATCTCACAACACTTCCTGCCACCGCTGTTGCAATAAAAGTTGACGATCATGGAGAATAACTCGCTCAAGCACATGTTCAACGACCATGAGAAGGCGGTGATAGTGAGCCTGCTGTTGGAGATGGCTAATGTTGACAGCAAGGTTACCTTTGAAGAACTTGTCAACTCCAATAGTGTGAATGCTCGGTTGGGCATCAGTCGTTCTGTTTTTGAATTGGGACGCGGGCTCGACATTCAATATGCCATTCATGCAGTGAAGTCGATGACCGGTGAGCAACAAGCTCGAGTGGCGCAATTGCTGGTCGATATGATCGATTGCGATAGTGAGGTGAAGCCTTCGGAGTTGCAATTGCTCAATTATATTGGGCAAGAAACGGGGCTTGACAAGCTATTTGAAGCCTGATTGCTGCTTGCAACAAAACAGAGTTGCCTCGCACTTGTGTTGTGAGGCATTTTTTTGTGCTTGTGTTTCAGTGAGTTGTGTGTTGACGGTGTAATTTTTTCAAAAAAACCGGTTAAAATATTTTGCTATTACGTTGATAAGTTCTA
>CAMYCE010000149.1 GCA_947254205.1 uncultured Prevotellaceae bacterium | reverse complement strand
CCTCTTGTCTCGTGGGCTCGGAGATGTGTATAAGAGACAGATATAGGCCTGATAGGGCTTGACACCGGTGAGGCGGTCGTCGCTACGCACCTTGAGCACTTTGACACGATTGGTGAAATCGATGAGTGAAGGCACCGAATCGACCTTGTTGAGCTCGGAGTATCGCTCACTGGCTGGCTTTTGGCTACTGCCCATGTCCTCGGCAACCCAACTAACGCCAACAAAACCTACGGCATTTTTATATTTTTGAATAGTTTCAAACACTTCTTCACTTGAATGAGCCGAATAAACCTTGAATGGAAAATCCTTGCCTCCCAAAAACTTGCTCTTAATGTAGCGTATCACGCCCGTGGCATTGCCATCAAATAGCAACTTGATAGAATCGTTGCGAAACTTGGTGGGAGTCAACTTGCCCCACAAGCGATATTTGCCGGTGAAAAGGTCTTTGAGCTCGGTCATCGACAGCTCATCGATGTCGTTATCTTTGTTCACAATGATAGCCACAGCATCAACGGCAATCATGCGCGAACGATAGGCACGATTTTGAATCGAGAGGCGTGTTTTTTGATCTTGTGTCAAGTCGGTAGAAGTAATGATCACATCAACCTTGTTGTTCAATAAAGAGTCAAAAGCAGCAAGCTCGCTCATGTAGCGGGGCTTAATAAACGCCTTAGGATATTGATACTCGAAAACATCGATTTCTTGCTCAAGCACATTTTTAAACGACTCGTCGCAATACACCTTGGCCATGCCTTGGGTTGCACCATTAGGGCGGTCGCTATATTTTTGGCACGAAGTAGTGACAAAAACAAAACATAGCGTGATGGCAAAACTCAACAACAAGATGTTCAATAATTTCCTCATAACGTTTATTTCCTGAAATTTAAATATCAAAACAAAATATAGTAGTGATAGAGAGATGGGCGGGAGTGTGTGGCATGGACAACGGTCATCGCTTATTGCTCATCGGCCGGTGTTGACTCCTCTTCCATGCTATTAAGCCTGTAATAATCCAAGCCTTTAAACTGCCTATAGCCACGATATAGGCCATAGATGGCAAAAATCACCGCCAGCACCCAGCGCAGTTGGGTGAAAGGTGGAGTGTTCCACCCAAAGAAGTTGATAACCATCAATGCTGCCATGCCCAAATAAACAAGTATCATGAATATTCCAAAAAATACTCTCACAGCTTGCATTGCTTTGCTTTCAGCTATCTTCATTTTTCTCTTAATTAAAAATCATTTATTAGACCAACGAGTTGATGAAAGGTTTATCGCCAAAGCCCATCAAAAGCCCGTTAATAGCTTGTAAAGATACTCATTTTTGCGTGAAATAAAATGTGTAGCTACCTCTAATTATAAAATCTTAACGAAAATGTATTAAAAGGTGGATTTCTCAAGCCAGTTTTTCAATTTTGGGCCCGACATCGCTATCGGGCAGAGTCGCGAAAAAAAGAAGAAGGAGAGAAGATGAAAAAATCGCAGGCATTGCTACCTGCGATTTTTAAATATGCTTCTTTCCCACCTCGAGATGAGAAAAAGGGTTTCAATGGTTGATGTGTGTTACTTTTGGAGCTTGAAGGTGACGGGGAGAGTGTACCACACGTTCACAGCTTGACCATTTTGACGGCCAGGAGTGAACTTAGGCAAGCTTCTCACCACACGTTTAGCTTCATTGTCACATTCAGGGCTCAAAGGACGAACAACCTTAACTTCGCCAACGGAACCATTCTTGGTAACCACAAACTGGAGAGTTACACGGCCTTCAGTGCCTTGCTCGGCTGCCATTGCAGGATATTGCATGTGGCTGCTGATGTATTTCAACAGAGCGGCATCACCACCGGGGAATTGAGGCATTTGTTCCACCGATTCAAACACGCGGTAATCTTCGACGGGTTTTTGTTCAACCTGAACCTTGTTTTCAACAACTGCAATTGGCTTGGGAGCTTCTTTGGGAAGTTCGGCAGTGAGGCTACCCAGAGCACCCTCAACTGTTTTTGTGCTAATTGCAGCATCGTTGGTGAGCACTTCCTCATTGGTGGGAGGAGGTGTTGTCACCTTATCATCGGGCACAATCTTAAGCTCTGTTACTGCTTGTTGAGCAACCTCTTCGATTTCGGGTTCGGGTTGCTTTTCTTCTTGCTTGATTTGCTCGGTTTCTTCCTCCGACGATTCCTCGTCTTGGGCAAACTCAAATGAGGTAGTGGTCTGCTCGGTTTGATCCTTGAGACGATTTTCCTCGATGAGTTCCGAAACCTTCATATAACCAAATGCAAGAAAACCAACAGCGGCAAGACCAATAACAGTGCTCACAAGAGCTTTGTTGTGACGAGCAACCGAAGTGCGTCGCAGTGTATAGGCACCAAATTCCTTATTTTTACCCTCAAAAATAAGGTCGCACCATTCTTTTGATGAAAGATCTACTTCTTTTGACATAGTAATCTAAATTTAAAATTCAACATTAATAAACCTGACACCAAAATTACTTTTTGTTTGCACTCACGGGAGGTAACTTAACGCCCTTGTTGGCAAGAGCAGTTGAGTCATCTTTGCTCAAAGATTCGATTTGGAAACGGCTGATATTGTTGATTTGCATCTCATCGAGGAGAGCAACAACATCGCTGTAGCTTGCACGGCCTGTGGGCTTAATCATCACGATAGGTGGGTGGAGATCGTTGCGCGAACGAATCTCGGCTGCCTTCAATTGATAGATTGAGTCGTTGGCTTGGTCATTCTTGCTAAACTTGTGCTCTTGCCAGAGCTTCTTTTGTTCGGCAATCAACTTGAGAGCTTCCTTGTTTTTGTCGCGGAACACACCCTGTCTCTTATACACATCTCCGAGCCCACGAGACAAGAGGCAATCTC
>CAMYCE010000148.1 GCA_947254205.1 uncultured Prevotellaceae bacterium | reverse complement strand
AATTTACAAAAACTATTCCTATTGCGCCACGTTTTTCCCACTTCGTTTCATGGCGGTTGCCATTAAACCCAAATCGGTCGTTAGAATTAAATATTTCGTGATCGACATTGTAAGGAATTGGGAATCAGACTATTGCAAAAGTGAATTTCTAATGACCGTCATTAGAAAATTGAAGATTTAAATATCTTGAAATCAAGATATTATAGGTCTGACCACGAGACTTCCCTTTCCTAATGACCATTTTGGGTTTAATCTACACCAAAGATTATTGTCAAGGAAAAGGGGTGACCTATCTGCCCATATATGTGACACCACTGCTGTGATACTTTTTTTTCTTCGTTCAAAGCTCTGATATTAAGAAATTAGGGGAGATGGGGTTGCCCATGTGAAGGAAAAAATGTGTAACTTTGTGGGAATAATAATTCACTCGCATTTTTTTTAAAAATAGCAAAATTCAATCTACGATATAATGACTAAGGTTACAAAGAAAATGGCCCTTGACTATCATCACCTCGATGACAAGCCGGGCAAAATAAGCGTCACACCCAGCAAACCCCACCAGTCGCAAGCCGACCTCTCGCTCGCCTACTCGCCCGGTGTGGCCTATCCCTGCCTCGAAATCAAGGACAACCCTGCCGATGTATTCAAGTACACCAACAAGGGCAACCTCGTGGGCGTTGTGTCCAACGGCACCGCCGTGCTGGGACTGGGCAACATTGGTGCCCTTGCAGGCAAGCCCGTGATGGAGGGCAAGGCGTTGCTTTTCAAGATATTTGCCGGTCTCGATAGCTTCGACATCGAAGTCGACGAGAAAGACCCCGAAAAATTCATTGCTGCCGTCAAGGCCATTTCGCCCACCTTTGGTGGCATCAACCTCGAAGACATCAAAGCCCCCGAATGCTTTGAAATTGAGCGTCGCCTCAAAGCCGAGTGCGACATTCCGGTGATGCACGACGACCAGCACGGCACAGCCATCATCTCGGCTGCCGGACTGCTCAACGCCCTCGAAATTCAAGGCAAGAAGGCTCAAGACGTGAAACTCGTGGTGAATGGTGCCGGAGCGGCCGCCACCTGTTGCACACGCCTCTACATGGAACTGGGCGTGAAGCGCGAAAACATAGTGATGTGCGACAGCCACGGCGTGATTTCGACCCATCGTGCCGACTTGAGCGAAGAAAAAAAGGAGTTTGCCACCACACGCGACATCACCACGCTGGAACAAGCCATGGTGGGTGCCGATGTGTTTCTCGGCCTCTCGGTTGCCGATGTGGTGACCCCCGAAATGGTGCAATCGATGGCAGCGAAGCCCATTGTGTTTGGTCTTGCCAACCCCAATCCCGAAATTTCGCACGACAAGGCCATCGAGTCGCGCCCCGACCTCATCTATGCCACAGGCCGTAGCGACTACCCCAACCAAATTAACAATGTGCTGGGCTTCCCCTACATCTTTCGTGGAGCTATCGACTGCTCGGCCACCGAAATCAACGGGGCTATGGAGCTGGCTGCAGTGAAGGCTATTGCCAACCTTGCCAAGCAACCCGTGCCCCCCATTGTGAATGCTGCCTACAATCTCAACAACATCAAGTTTGGCCCGCAATACATCTTGCCCAAGGCACTCGACCCACGGCTCATCACCGAGGTGTCGGCAGCCGTGGCCAAGGCGGCAGCCCTGTCGGGAGTGGCCAAGCGACCCATCGACGACTATGAGGCCTACAAGCGCGAGTTGCGCCAACTCATGGGCTATGACAACAAGCTGGTGCGCCGCTTTCATGAAGAGGCCATGCACTCGCCCAAGCGTGTGGTCTATGCCCAAGGCGGTAGCGACAACATGTTGCAAGCCGCTGTGCAAGCCCACGAGAACGGGCTGTGCTACCCCATTTTGCTGGGCGATGTGGAGATGATTGAAAAACGCGCCAAGCAACTCAAGCTCAACCTCAACGGCATTGAGGTGATGAACCCACGCCGCGACAACCAAAAGGAACGCCGCACCCTCTATGCCACCGCCTTTGCCCAACGCAACCAGCGCGAAGGCGTGACCATGGCAATGGCCATTGAGCACATGTACGACCGCAACTATTTTGGCATGGAAATGGTGATGCACGGCGAGGCCGATGCACTCATCACGGGCATGTATGGTGGTGGTGGCGAGCCAGTGCGCATTGCCAAAGAGGTAGTGGGCATCAAGCCGGGCTACAGCCACTTTGCCACGGTGCACATTCTCAACACCAAGCATCGACTGCTCTTTATTGCCGACACGCTCATCAACCACGAGAAAGACACGCAAACCCTCGTCGACATTGCACGGCTCACCCACAGTGCAGTGAAAAACTATGCCCACTCGCCGGTGATGGCCATGCTCTCCTATAGCAACTTTGGTACCAACACCGAGAAAGGCCCCAGCCAAGTGCACGAGGCTGTAAACATCTTGCACCGCGAGAATCCCGACATGGTGATTGATGGCGAAATGCAGGTGCAATATGCCCTCGACAAGGACTTGCGCGACAAGCAGTTCCCCTTCAACCTGCTCAATGGCAAAGATGTGAACACGCTCATCTTCCCCAGCCTGAGTTCGGCCAACTCAACCTATCAGATGTTGCTCAACATTGGAGCAGCCGAGATGATTGGCCCCATTCAGGTGGGCTTGAACCGCCCCATTCACTTCGCCCCCATCGATGCACCGGTGCGCGACATCGTAAACCTCACCGCCATGGCAGTAATCGACGCCAACATCTACGAGAAAACCAAGCGTTAAAACCCTTTTTTCACCACCACACAAGCAGGCGACCCGCTCCCCCATGAGCCAAGGGTCGCCTGCTCACTTTTAAAAGCCAAATCGGTCATTAGGTTTCTTTGTTTTTGTCAAATTATTTTGAGTAATTTTTG
>CAMYCE010000147.1 GCA_947254205.1 uncultured Prevotellaceae bacterium | reverse complement strand
CTACACGTAAGGAGTCGTCGGCAGCGTCAGATGTGTATAAGAGACAGACACGATGCTTGATTATTCTTTGATAAATGCCTTGTAGGCAGCAGCGTCCATGAGGTTTTCGAGCTCGCTCTTGTCGCTGAGTTCAACCTTCATGATCCAGTTGCCAAATGCATCTTTGTTGATGAGGCCAGGCTCGTCTTCGAGAGCTTCGTTCACTTCAACGATAGTGCCACTCACCGGCGACTTGAGGTCGCTGGCAGCCTTCACGCTCTCCACTGCGCCAAAGTCGTCTTCGGCTTCTACTTCGTCGTCAACTTCGGGCATGTCAACATAAACCACATTGCCCAGTTGGTGTTGAGCATAGTCGGTGATGCCCACATAGCCAAAGTTTCCTTCAACTTTCACAAACTCGTGCGATTCGCTGTAATATAAGCCTTCAATAATGTTACTCATGTCTTTTTTTCTGTTTTATAATGTTAATGTTTATAGTGTTTCTTAATCACGATTATTTCTTGTAGTTCGACTGGTAGAATCTTTTCTTGATAACGGTTGCCTTAAATTCTTTTTTGCGAATTTTCACGGTCAACTCATTGCCCAGCGCGCCCACTTCACGGTCAACAAGGGCAAATGCAAGGCTCTTGTCGAGTGTGATGCTGTGGTAGCCGGTGGTGATATAGCCCACTTCTTTCTCGCCATCGAGCACGAGATAGCCGTGGCGGGGAATTGCCTTGTCGTGCAACTCAAGACCCACCACCTTCTTGGGGCTGCCTTCGGCCTTTTGCTTGGCGCAGGCTTCACAGCCAATGAAGCCTCCTTGCTTGTCGAGCTTGGCAAACATGCCCAGTGTGGCTGTGATGGGAGAAATTTCGGGAGTCAGCTCGTCGCCATAGAGGGGCAAGCCTGCCTCAAAGCGCAAGGTGTCGCGACAGCCCAGTCCGCAAGGTTGCACACCGGCCTTCATGAGCATTTCCCAATATTTGGTGATGAGCTTGGCACCGGCATAGATTTCAAATCCGTCTTCGCCTGTGTAGCCCGTGCGACTCACCACAATGGTTTCGCCATCAACTTCCACCTCTTTGTGGGTGTAGAAGGTGAGGTCGCTACCATCGAGATCAAGCACTTCTTTAATGGTTCTTTCGCTTTCGGGACCTTGCACGGCAAGCTGGCTGTAGTAGTCGCTTTGGTGCTCGATTTTCACGTCATAGCCACCCTTGGTTGCTTGCTCGTCGATCCAAGCCACATCTTTGTCGATGTTGGAGGCGTTATACACGAGGAAGTAGTCGTTTTCGCCCATCTTGTAAACCAGCAGGTCGTCGACAGTTCCACCGTTTTCATAGAGCATCATGCCATAGAAAACCTTGCCTGTGGGAGCATTCCACACGTCGTTGGTGAAAATGTAGTTCACAAATTTCTCGGCATCGGGGCCACTGATTCTCGACTCGCCCATGTGCGACACGTCAAAAACGCCCACATGGTTGCGCACTGCGTTGTGCTCTTCTACAATGCCCTTGTATTGAATGGGCATGTCAAATCCTGCAAAGGGGCTCATGAGGGCACCCAGTGCCACATGGTTGTCATGTAGACATGTTTTCTTGATTTCTGCCATAGTATTTTTATTTATTCAAATAAAAGTGTTATAAGTTGCTTAATATTTAAATTCATGATTATCTCGTTGAGCTTCACGCCTTCGAGAGCCTTTGCAACATCGTCGGGGGTGAAGTTCACGCCTTTCAAGCGGTTGAGCAGTCCGTCGTCGATATTGCCCAGCAAGAAGAAGTCGCCGGCAATGTTCACGTTTTTCACAATGTTGTGGCTCAACTCAAGGCTCACCTCAAGTTCGCCCACTCCTTCAATGCGCCCATGCTTCACCATGCTGCAACGTGGGTTGCTACCATAAATAAACTCGGGGGTGAGATAGGTCTTGGTGATTTCTTCTATTTCTTTCACATCGCTGGCATCAAGTGCAATCTCGCCATCACACAAGTGAGAGCGCACATAGGCTTTAAACTCCTCGATGCCCATGTTGAGGTGCTGGTTGAGGGTGGTGATGTGCTTTCTCACACTGTCCACGCCCTTCGATTCCAGTTTCACATGCGATGGGGTGATAGCGTGCATCATGTTTTCCATGTCGGTGTCATAGAGCATGGTGCCGTGCACAATGCTGCGACCGGGCAAGTGATAAAAGGCATTGCCACTCACTTTCAGCCCATCAATGAGCACATCGTTGCGCCCTCCTGCTGTGGCATTAAGCCCCAAGGTGCGCAACATGGCAGCCACGTTTTCGGTATATTCGCCAAATGTGGTTTCCACATTGTCGCTACAAGTGATGTAGCTAAACATGATGTTGCTCATGTCGGCATACACGCAACCGCCACCGCTCTTGCGACGATAGGTTTCGATGCCGTGACTCTTGCAGTAGTCAAGGTTCACTTCCTTTTGAATGAGCTGGTTGCGACCAAAAATAACTGTGGGGTTTACTTGCCACATGAAAAAGATGTCATCGTGCTCAATAATGCGAGCCGCATATTCCTCCATGGCCAAATAGAATGGAAGAATACGAGTCGTATTTTCGGGTAGTTTGAGATATTTCATTATGGTTTTAGTGGTGTTAAATTAAACAACTTCAAAGGTAATGTTTATTTTCTATATTTCGGTCTTTTTTATCTCAAAATCTTAATGACAGCAAGCAGGCGACCCTTGGCTCATGAATTGAGCGGGTCGCCTGCCTGTGTGGTTGTGCGTGGGGTGTGTGACTACTACTTCATCACTACTTTCACGTTCAAGTCATTTTTCACTGCACCTGCAGTGGGAGCGGCTGTGCTTTCACCGTCAAAGTTCAGCGTCTTCTCCACAGTGCCGGCTTCGCTTGACACGGTGAGCTTGTAGTTGTGGGTGTAGTTGAGGTTGGTGTAGCTAAACTTGCCGTCGGTATTCACGGGGCATGCGTTGTCGCTGTTGAGGGCGGTAGCTCCATAGGCGAT
>CAMYCE010000146.1 GCA_947254205.1 uncultured Prevotellaceae bacterium | reverse complement strand
TTTTCGCTCCTTTTGTTTATTGCCAAAAGTTGCATTTCTTAATTGAACTTACGCTGTCACTATCATTTTGCAAATGGAATGTGATCATTAATATATTGTTTTACTGCATTTTCAATTCCTGAAACTTCCTCTATTTTAACATAACGCGCATGGCTCAAGTAGAAAAGCATGATAGGTGTAATTTACTTGTGCAACTCAAAGCACTTGGTGGAACTCAATTGTTGGTAATCAAAAAAATAGTAAATTTGCACTCTAATTGACAAATCCTGATAATGATATATCCGTCCAATTTTGAGAGTAAAATAGGCTTCGATGTTGTGCGTCGCGAGATTGAGCGTCGTTGTATCAGTCCACTTGGAGTTTACTATTGTGAGAACATGAAATTCACCACCCAGTTTGAAACGGTTTCTACTTGGCTCAAGCAAACACATGAATTCATGGGCATTATGCAATCGAGGCGAGAGTTCCCGCTGAATCATTTTTTTGATTTAAGGGGACCTTTGCGGGCTATCAGTGCACCAGGGAGCTACATCTCGGCCGAGAATCTCTTCAACCTGCAACGCTCGCTCACCACCATTGAAGATATTGTCAAATTTTTTCACCCTCGGCAAACCGATGACGAGGAAGCGTTGCTTTATCCATGCTTGTCAAGTTTGATTGAGAATACACTCACTTTTCCCGACATTATTGCTGCAGCCCATGCTGTGCTCGACAAATTTGGCAACGTGAAAGAAAGTGCTTCTCCACGCTTGCATGAGTTGTATGCCACAATATCTTCAACCACGGCAAGCATCAATGGCATCATGCGTCGCATTATTGGGCAGGGGCGCCAATCAGGCATTCTTGATAGCGACACCACCCCATCGGTGCGCGATGGCCGGTTGGTGCTACCGGTTTCGCCCATGAACAAGCGCAAACTCAAGGGCATTGTGCACGATGAGTCGGCATCGGGAAAAACTGTGTTTATTGAACCTGAAGAAATTGTAGAGGCCAATAACAGAATTAGAGAAACCGAGAGTGAAATTAGGCGTGAAATTATCAGAATTTTAACCGAAGTCACCAACCTGATTCGGCCTCACATCGATGAGCTTCTCGACACCTATGCCCTATTGGGAAAAATCGATTTCATTCGTGCAAAAGCAAGTTTTGCACTCGATGTCGATGCCCACATGCCTCACTTGCAGTCCACTCCCACTATCGAGTGGTATCATGCCCTGCACCCCGCTCTGTTTTTGTCGCTTCGTGAACAGGGCAAGCAGGTGGTCCCTCTCAATATTGAATTGAACGAGCGTGGGCGCATTCTCATTATTTCAGGCCCCAATGCAGGTGGCAAGTCGGTGTGCCTTAAAACGGTGGGCATTGTGCAATATATGATGCAATGTGGCGTGATGCCCACGCTCTACGATAATTCACACATGGGCATTTTTGGTAGCATTTTCATTGATATTGGCGATCAACAATCGCTCGAAGACGACTTGAGCACCTATAGTAGCCACTTGCAAAACATGAAAACTTTCTTGAACCGAGGCGATGGTCACTCCTTGATGCTCATCGATGAATTTGGTAGTGGCACCGAGCCTCAAATTGGTGCAGCTATTGCTCAAGCTATTTTGGAACAGTTGAATGAAAAACACATGTATGGTGTGGTGACTACTCACTACCAAAATCTCAAGCACTTTGCCGACGACACGCAAGGGCTTGTGAATGGTGCCATGCTCTATGACCGTCAGCACATGCAGCCCTTGTTTCAGCTCTCAATAGGGTATCCCGGTAGTTCTTTTGCTATTGAAATTGCACGCAAAACAGGTCTGCCTCAAGCTGTGATAGAAAAAGCAAGCCAGCTTGTGGGTAGCGACTACATCAATATGGATAAATATCTACTCGACATTGTGAGAGATCGCAAGTATTGGGAAACTAAGCGTCGTGACATTCACCAAAAGGAGAAGCAACTTGATCGCATGGCTCAAGACTATAGTGCTCGGCTTGAAACTATTGCTCACGAGCACAAGCTCATCATCAAAGAGGCTAAAAATGAGGCTAAAGAGATTTTGAAAAAGAGCAATGCTCAAATTGAGCAAACCATACGAGAAATCAAGGAGGTGCAAGCCGAGAAAGAAAAAACACGCATGGTGCGCCAACAATTGAACGATTTTAAACGCAAACTTGAGCAACCCGATAACACTTCCACTCCCAAGCACATCAAGCAACTTCAACCCTTAAAGACGCCCAAAGGAAACACAACCAAGAAAAGCAACATGGCAATAAAGGCCGAACGAGAGCATCAACTTGCAGTTGGAGATAACGTGGTGATGAAGGGGGCTGCGACCGTAGGAAGCATTATAGAGAGGAGTGGCAAATATGCCATTGTGGCATTTGGCAATCTCAAAACCAAAGTAGAGATTTCTAAACTTCAGCTCACCATGCGCCAAGCTACTCAAGCCAAAGAAACATCTTCAATTAGCAATGCCACCAGCAACGAGCTAAGAAATCGCCAGTTGCAGTTTAAACCCGACATCGACGTGCGAGGCATGCGTGGCGACGAAGCTGTGCAAGCCATCACCTATTTCATCGACGATGCCATTCAATTTAATGCCAAGCGGGTGAGAATTTTGCATGGCACGGGCACAGGCATACTCAAGACGCTCATTCGCCAATATCTCAACACCGTGAATGGGGTGCACAGCTATCGCGACGAGCACATTCAAATGGGGGGCGCAGGCATCACTGTGGTTGATCTCGAATAGCATCATCATGCCAAAAAGAGTAAGGGCTACAACTTAGTGTGTTTGTTTCACTTGTTGTAGCCCTTGATTTTAGAAATGTGATTGTGTTATTGAATCACAGTTTTCTTGCCATTCACAATGTAGATGCCAGGAGCAAGTGCCTTGAGGCTCTTTGCATCTTTCATCAACAGGCATCCGTCGATTGTGTAAACGTTGTAGCTCTCCATCTTTGTAGGAGCAATGGTAGTCACTGCATTTTTGAGGGCAATAATAAACCCAAATCGGTCATTAGATCGCAATAGGAAAATATCTTAGGCTTTTCCTTGCCTTTGTCATTTATTTTGGTTCTTTTTGAC
>CAMYCE010000145.1 GCA_947254205.1 uncultured Prevotellaceae bacterium | reverse complement strand
GTTAATAAATTCCAAATTCCTGTTAAGAGTTGTTGTGTAGCCTCTGAATTATAACCAATTAGCACGTTTTTGTGCTTTAAAAAGTGAGGAGGAAGCAAAAAAAGTGGGGAAGAGTGGTTGTGCCCAAAGATTATTTTGCTATCTTTGCAGGCGAAATCGAAAGGAGGTTTGTTTTAATCAACCACCAGAAATTAGAGAAATAGACACATATAATCCCATCGAAAATGTCGCCGCTCCCTGCTGTGCTCGGCGAGTTTCCTGCCTTGCAAGGCGATTTCTCGCCACGCAGAGTTGAAACAAATGTGTGAAACAAAGCACGGAGCAATCATCATCAACCAATAAGTGAAAACAATAGGCCTTGCCATTTGGCAAGAAAAGTTGTGCGCAATTTAGGAAACTCTTGGCTCAAAAAAAACAAAGAGTGAACATGATGACGATAGCAAACAATGAGAAATCAACAAAACAAAAATAATTAATCAACAAATTTAAAAAATTACATCAAGAATTATGATCGTAGTTCCAGTAAAAGAAGGCGAGAACATTGAGCGCGCCCTCAAAAAATTCAAGAGAAAATATGAGAGAACAGGTATCGTTAAAGAACTTCGTTCGCGTCAACAATTCGACAAGCCTTCGGTGATCAACCGCAAGAAGAGAATGAAGGCAGTCTATGTGCAACAACTGCATCAGGCCGAAGAATAAGCCCACCTAATCTCTTATTCGACCATATCAAGTCGCACCATCGCCACAACATAAAATGGCATGGTGCGACTTTTTTGTGTACAAGAAATTTGCTTTTTTGAATTGTATTCCTTAAATTCGTAACCGAGTGAAAGCCTCATGTGAGGCGCTCGCACAAGAATTATGTTGATTGATCGTTTTTTGAAATACATCAGTTTTGAGTGCAACTTGTCGAAACTCACGGCAAAAGCCTATGAGACCGACTTGCGACAATTTGCCCAATTTCTTGCCACGGCAGGCGACGGGGGCGAAATAGCAAAGGCCAGTCAAGCCAACGTGAGGGCTTGGGTGATGTGGCTCTCGAGGCATGGTGAGACGCAAAGCACGGTGAGACGCAAAATTCAGGCTTTGCGAGCCTTCTACAAGTGGTTGCTGCAACGAGGCTCAATTGAAAAAAGCCCGGTAGCCAATCTCGAACTCGCACGATTGCCCAAGCGATTGCCCGGCTTCATGCGTGAGCCCACCATGAACATGGTGCTTGACCAGCCCATCGACGACAACGACTTTGAGGCAGTGCGCAACAGGCTCATGTTGCTCATGCTCTATCTCACGGGAATGAGACGAGCCGAGCTGATAGGGTTGCTCGACAGCAATGTTGACACCACAATTTGTCAGCTCAAAGTGCATGGCAAGCGCGACAAAGAGCGCATCATTCCCTTTGGCGATGAGCTCGCCGCCAGCATTGCTCGCTATCGCCGGTTGCGCGAGGAGCAGGTGGGCAAGGGAGTCGATAGCTTCTTTGTCACGGCAGCAGGACGCCCTGTCTATGCTTCGCTGGTGTATCGAGTCGTTCATCAAGCGCTCGAGCAGGCTGGAGCGTCGGGCAAACTTAGCCCACATGTGCTGCGGCACAGTTTTGCAAGCTCAATGCTCAATCATGGAGCCGAGCTCAATGCCGTGAAAGAGTTGCTTGGACACGAGTCGCTGGCAGCAACGCAGGTCTACACTCACGTCACTTTTAGTGAACTGAAACATAGTTATAAACTCGCCCATCCACGGGCACTAAAAAAGAAGGAGGCTAATCATGGAAGTTAGAATTCAATCTATCCACTTTGATGCAACCGAGAAACTGCAACTGTTCATCAACAAAAAAGTAGAAAAGCTCATCAAGCATCACGAGGAAATATCGCTCGTTGAGGTGAACCTAAAAGTTGTGAAGCCCGAAACCGCTATGAACAAGGAGGCGGCTATCAAACTCTTGGTTCCACAGCACGACGACCTCTTTGCAAGCAAGATAGCCGACACCTTTGAAGAGGCTATTGATTTGGTGATTGATGCACTCAAGAAACAACTTGAGAAAACTCATAAAGACAAATGAGGCTTTAGCCCCTCTTGACAATGCTTTGTGCAAGGTTGAGAGAAATGTAAGAGATTGGGCATCGCTTTTGATGCACTGAAAAAAAGGTTGCCGAGTTGTTGTAAAGCCATTCGGCAACCTTGTTAAAAAGAGGCGAAAAAGAGTGTAGCCTGTTGTAGGCCTGCCTTATTTTAAAGATTTCGACGAAAAACGATATTTTTTTTCAAAAAAAAATGCCGAATATTTGTTGAATCAAAAAATATGCGTAACTTTGCACCCGCTTGAAACGCTCATCTCCTGTAGATGACGATAGGGCATAAGCCTCTTTAGCTCAGTTGGCCAGAGCACGTGATTTGTAATCTCGGGGTCGTTGGTTCGAATCCGACAAGAGGCTCGAAATGTTGAAATAATCGGGTAGATTCCAGAGTGGCCAAATGGGGCAGACTGTAAATCTGCTGCTTTATAGCTTCGGTGGTTCGAATCCATCTCTACCCACACAACACAATGCGGAAGTAGCTCAGTTGATAGAGCATCAGCCTTCCAAGCTGAGGGTCGCGAGTTTGAGCCTCGTCTTCCGCTCAAAGAAATATTGCCTATGTAGCTCAGGGGTAGAGCACTTCCTTGGTAAGGAAGAGGTCGCGGGTTCAAATCCCGCCATCGGCTCAAGTTTGACGGTAAGCTTCGTCTCCCAATGGTTGAAACAAAAGAGCGTTGAGAGGGCGAAGTGAACCATGTAAATGAAACATTGACGCGATAAATCATTTAATCGAAAAATAATAAAAGTTATGGCAAAAGAGAAATTTGAAAGGACCAAACCGCATGTAAACATCGGTACTATCGGTCACGTTGACCACGGTAAAACTACTTTGACTGCAGCTATCACTAAGGTGCTTGCCGATCAAGGTTTCTCTAACAAGGAAGTGCGTTCGTTCGACTCTATCGACAACGCTCCCGAAGAGAAAGAGCGTGGTATCACTATCAATACTTCACACGTAGAATATGAAACTGCCAATCGTCACTATGCACACGTTGACTGCCCTGGAC
>CAMYCE010000144.1 GCA_947254205.1 uncultured Prevotellaceae bacterium | reverse complement strand
ACGAGGTTGCCTCTTGTCTCGTGGGCTCGGAGATGTGTATAAGAGACAGCTATTGATGCCTCCCATGAGACTCTCGGCACTATTATACTTATAGGGGTTGCCAAAAATGGAGTAGCCAGCTTCGATATAACCTCCGTCAAAGTTGTTGTTGCGCAAGGGGTTCATCTCCAACCATTGGTCAAAGGAGCCAACGTTTCCTTGAGCCACCGAAGCCTGCCACAACGCTTGTGAATCACGCTTTTTGGTGACATGCTTATAGATATATTCTCCGCGCACAAACATCTTGCGATTGAGATACAGGGCTTCTACTCCCAAATCAATCACATTGTTCACCCATGGAATGTTGCACGACACAAAACGTTCATCTTCATCGACAAAGGTTTCAAGCGGTTGCCCCAAGTGTAATTTTTTTTTGAGTACATTATTTTCAATCACTCCACTTGCCACATGAGCAAAACGACCATTAACGCCCAAGTGCAGGAGCTGGTATTGCTCGGCAACAGGGCGATAAACATAGCGCCCGCTCAATGTGATGCCATTGTTGCCTGCTTCAATTTTGTTGTTATAGGGGGTTTCGCTAAACACACCTTGCTGTGCAAAAAAGTGCTTGGTATTGTAGCGATAGCTCACCCCCAAAGCTCTGCCTTGCCCCAACGCACTTGCCGAGCCGGGGAAATTGAAAAAGTGGAGATTGCCAAGTGGCGTGTTGCGAGACATTGAACCGGCAGGGTCGTTATAGTAACCTGCCTTGATGTAGTGAGTGCCACCCACATTATTTTTTTGACTATATTGCAGGTAGATGTATTTTTGCGAGAATTTGCCATTACCAAAACCAAAGTCGGCATAGAAATACCAGTTTTTATGTGTCATTGAGGTGCGAATGCGAGCATCACTAATTGTTGCGCCATTTTGCAACGAAATAGAATCACTATCAAATACAGCCACATCGGCCAAAAAACGAGCACCAACAGTGAATTTCACATCTTTTTCTTTGTTTTCTACTTTCACTACGGGCTCGGAGTCAAGAAACTGCGCATTGGAAGCAAACGCCAGAACTGCAAATACTGGCAATAAAATTCTTTTTTTCATTTCGATAAGTTCTTATTCGTTGTTTATAGATATAGAAAAAATGCTCAAGAGCGGGCATTTTGAAAAACGACTGCAAAGGTATCGCTTTTAGCAAAGAAAAGCAAATACCACCCAAGGCGGAATATAAAAAGAAACATGGAAACTCCTCAAAGGAAATCTCCATGTTTAAAAAGTTTGATAATGGAAATATAATTATTTTTCCATTTTTTCTAAGTAGGCTTGAGCTGCGGCTACGCGTGCAATGGGCACACGATAGGGCGAGCACGACACATAGTTCATGCCCAATGTAGCACAGAATCTCACCGAAGAAGGCTCACCTCCGTGTTCACCGCAAATGCCCACATTGAGTTCGGGCTTGGTTTTGCGACCGCGTTCGGTTCCTATCTTCACGAGTTCGCCCACACCACTTTGATCAAGCACAGTGAAGGGGTCAACCTTGATAATGCCCAATTGCTTGTAAACATTGAGGAATTTGGGGGCATCGTCACGAGAGTAACCAAAGGTCATCTGTGTCAAGTCGTTGGTACCAAATGAGAAGAAGTCGGCAATTTCGGCAATTTCATCGGCAACTATTGCTGCACGAGGCACTTCAATCATAGTACCAATCTTATAGGCTACAGTTGCACCACGCTCGGCAAACACTTGCTGTGCTGCACGGTTGATGATGTCGGCCTGAATTTCAATTTCCTTTTTGATACCCACCAATGGCACCATGATTTTGGGGTGCACATCAATGCCACGAGCTTTCACGTTTAATGCCGCCTCTATGATAGCACGAGCTTGCATCTCGGTGATTTCGGGATAGGTATTGCCCAAGCGACATCCACGATGGCCCAACATGGGGTTGAACTCTTCGAGCGATGAGCAGATGAGCTTAATTTTATCGAGTGTCATGCCTGTGTCGTTGGCAAGTTCACGCATTGTTTCGAGCTGATGGGGCACAAATTCATGCAATGGGGGGTCGAGCAGGCGAACGGTCACTTCATATCCGTCCATAGTCTCAAACATTCCCTCAAAGTCGGCACGTTGCAAAGGCAACAGTTTGCCCAAAGCAATTTTGCGAGCCTCAACAGTGTCGGCAAGAATCATCTCGCGCATGGCCTTGATGCGTGTGCCTTCAAAGAACATGTGCTCGGTGCGACACAAACCAATGCCCTTGGCACCAAACTTGCGAGCAACCTTGGCATCACGGGGGCTGTCGGCATTGGCATATACCATCATGTCGCTGTATTTTTCAGAGAGCTTCATAATGGCCAAGAAATCGCCACTCAAGTCGGCATCGACAGTCGACACAAGTCCATCATATACTTCGCCGGTAGAACCGTTGAGCGAGATGTAATCGCCTTGGCGATAAATCTTGCCACCCATCTTCACGGTCTTATCTTTGTAGTTTACCTTGATTTCACCTGCACCCGACACGCAACACTTGCCCATGCCACGAGCCACAACGGCTGCATGCGAGGTCATACCTCCACGAGCGGTGAGAATACCCTGAGCCACGCTCATGCCACGCAAATCTTCGGGAGAAGTTTCGAGGCGCACCATAATCACGCGCTTGTTGCGCTTGGCCCACTCTTCGGCATCATCGGCAAAAAACACAATGTGGCCCGTAGCAGCACCGGGCGATGCAGGCAGACCCTTAGCCACAACCTGCGACTTTTGTGTAGCCGACTTGTCGAACACGGGGTGCAACAACTCGTCAAGTTTGCCGGGCTCCATGCGCTTGAGCACAGTTTTCTCGTCAATCACGCCTTGGCGATACAAGTCCATAGCAATTTTCACCATTGCGGCACCCGTGCGCTTGCCATTGCGGGTTTGCAACAACCAGAGTTTGCCATTTTGAATGGTGAACTCCATGTCTTGCATGTCTTTATAGTGATCTTCGAGTTTGTGTTGAATTTCCACAAGCTGAGCAGCACATTCGGGCATGGCCTCCTCAAGAGAGGGGTAGTTGGCCTTGCGCTCTTGCTCGCTGATGCCTCTGTCTCTTATACACATCTCCGAGCCCACGAGACAAG
>CAMYCE010000143.1 GCA_947254205.1 uncultured Prevotellaceae bacterium | reverse complement strand
TCTCTCTTGCATTTCTTGTCAAGATTTTTCCTTATCGCAAATATTTCAATGAACTATACCAAACAAAATTGGCGTCAAAAAAAAATCGCTCACGAAGTGTGACCTTGTGAGTCAAAAGTGATGCAAAGGTATTACGATTTTTTGAATCTCGCAAATTTTTAGAGAAATATCTTTAAAAATTTTCAATTCAACACATCCGCTGATGTGCTTGCAAAACCCGTAATTCGCATTTGCGGTTGCAAAGGTACTGCTTTTTTTGGAATTAACAAGCCTCTTCATCACATTTTTCATTTCTATTGCACGAACATTCCTTCAACACGTCCAATAACCGGTTAACATTCAGCCCATTTCACTATTTTTGATTTTTTGCTATTTTTTTTAAAAAAATCTTCATATCAAGCTTCACAACCAAAAATCACCCCATCAATAAAAGGGTGCATCAAAAAATCTTCGTTTTGACACACCCTCTGCTTTCTTGTGCTTAACAAAAATCGCTTTTTGCCTATTTTGCAGCCTTAGCTGTTTTTTTCTTTGCTGTGCTTTTTGTGGCTGTAGATGTTTTTTTAGTTGCCGTTTTTTTAGCCGATGCAGCCTTTTTGGTTGTTGTGGCTCGTCGGTTCGACTTACTTGCATTGGCTTCGTCGGCAACAATGGCCCGCACATCGTCGAGGGTGAGATTGGTGGCGTCTTGCCCTTTAGGAATCTTGTAGTTTTGTTTTTTGTAACTAATATAGGGTCCATATCGGCCATTGAGCACCTGCAAATCGGGCTCTTGGTCAAACACAGCAATCACTTTTTGAGCCTCACTCTGTCGCTTGTCGAGAATGAGTTGCTGAGCTTCTTGGAGTGTGATGGTTTCGGGCGACATCGTCTTGGGTATCGACACAAACTTGCCTGCATGTTTCACATAGGGCCCAAAACGGCCAATTGCAATCGTGACCTCGGCATCTTCAAAGAGTCCTAAATTGCGAGGCATCTCAAAGAGCTTCAACGCCTCGTCTAAGGTGATGGTGTCGATGCTCTGCTCTTTTTGCAACGAGGCAAAGCGTGGTTTTTCCTCGTTGTCGGTGCTTCCCAATTGCACCAGAGGTCCAAAACGGCCAATTTTAACCGACACCGGTTTACCTGTCTTGGGGTCGGTGCCCAAGATGCGCTCGCCCACTTTGTGCTCAAGTCGCAAAGTAGATACTTTCTCGATATTGGGGTGGAAATCTTTATAAAATCGACCTATCTCATTATTCCACAACTCCTTACCCTCGGCAATACTATCAAACTCGCTTTCAACCTTGGCCGTGAAGTTATAGTCCATGATTGCGGGGAAATATTCCATCAAGAAATCATTGACCACCATGCCCACATCGGTGGGCAAGAGTTTTCCTTTTTCGGCCCCTGTGAGCTCGGTTTTGTTCTCGCTAACGATTTCTCTATCTTTGAGCGTGAGAATCTCATAGTTGCGTTTTTCTCCTTTGCTCTCCCCTTTCACCACATAGTCGCGAGCTTGAATAGTGGAGATTGTGGGAGCATAGGTCGAAGGGCGACCAATGCCCAACTCCTCGAGGCGACGCACCAACGAAGCCTCGGTGTAGCGTGCTGGCTGCTGGGTGAAACGCTGCGTGGCCTCGACCCTCTCAACCTGCATCATGCCCCCCACCTGCATGGCCGGCAAAGTGTGCATGTCGCTTGGCGAAGTGGTGGCGTCGTCGGTCGATTCTCGATATACTCGCAAAAAGCCATCAAACTTCAACACCTCGCCCACAGCAGTGAAATGCTCGGCTTCACGATTGCTAATGCTAATTTCGGCAGTTGTTTTCTCGACCTCGGCATCGGCCATTTGTGAGGCGATGGTGCGTTTCCATATCAATGCATATAGTTTTTTCTCTTGTGCCGTGCCATCAATATCGTGATTGGCGATAAAGGTGGGACGAATGGCCTCGTGGGCTTCTTGCGCACTCTTGCTGGAGGTGTGATATTTCCTAATTTTAAGATAGTTGTCGCCTATTTTTTCTTTTATTTCTTGGCTAATGGTGTTTAATGCCAAGCTCGACAGGTTCACCGAGTCGGTACGCATATAGGTGATGTGTCCTGCCTCATATAGGGTTTGAGCCACACGCATGGTTTGCGAGACCGAAAAGCCCAGCTTGCGAGCAGCCTCTTGCTGCAAGGTAGAAGTGGTGAATGGGGGAGCAGGTGATTTTTTGAGAGGCTTCACCGAGATGTCCTTTACTGCAAATGAAGCAACCTTGCAGCAGTTGAGAAACTCAACAGTTTCGTCACGACTCACAAGCCTGCGATTCAATTCAGCATGAACAGGCAATTTTGCACCCTCGGCATGCATCACACCTGTGACCCTGAAATAGGGCTCACTCTTAAAAGTGCGTATTTCTTTTTCGCGCTCGGCAATGAGGCGCACAGCCACACTTTGCACCCTGCCTGCCGACAGGGCCGGCTTAATTTTCTTCCACAACACTGGCGACAACTCAAAGCCCACAATGCGGTCGAGCACACGGCGTGCTTGCTGTGCATTGACAAGATTGAGATCGATGTCGCGAGGATTTTCAATAGCCGACAAAATTGCTGGCTTGGTAATTTCATGAAATGCTATGCGCTTGGCATTGCCGGGGTTGAGCCCCAACACCTCATAGAGGTGCCACGATATAGCCTCACCCTCGCGGTCCTCATCAGATGCCAACCACACGGTTTTCACTCCCTTGGCTGCTTTCTTGAGTTCGGCGACAAGTGTTTTCTTGTCGGCAGGTATCTCGTAGATGGGTTCAAACCCATTTTCAACATCAATACTAAAATCTTTTTTGTGCAAGTCGCGAATGTGCCCATAGCTTGACATCACCACATAATCCTTACCCAAGAATTTTTGTATAGTTTTAGCTTTGGCTGGAGACTCTACGATTACTAAATTTTCTGCCATAATCAATTACCTCTTTATTATAGCCTCGGCGTGCATCGGCCAGAGGCATTTTAAAATCGGGTGCAAAATTAGGTAAAAAACTAACAATTACATAATAATGTGTGACATTTTATTTTTTGCCTAAGTCAGCCAAGCCACCTATATTGCATAAACCCCAATCGGTCATTAGGTCGCAATAAGAAAATATTTTAGGCTTTCCCTTGCCTTTGTCATTTATTTTGGTTCTTTTTGACTGCTTTTTCGGTTGTTTAG
>CAMYCE010000142.1 GCA_947254205.1 uncultured Prevotellaceae bacterium | reverse complement strand
TTTTCCTTGCCTTTGTCATTTATTTGACAAAAACAAAGAAACCTAATGACCGATTGGGGTTAAAAAAATTAAAGGACATTTGAGGTTTCACAACCTGTCAAATGTCCTTTCTTCGATATATATATATATATAATGGGATTGATATTATGGGGTGAAACCCAAATAAAGCTCTCGTTTTTGTTTACTTTACTATAATTTTTTGAGGCATATGGTCAACTATCACCACATAGGTTCCTGCCGGGCAGTCGATATAATTGCGATTGCAGGCAATGCGACGACCACAGGAGTCAAACACATCGACCGTGGTCCATTCTCCATCAATAATGATGTGACCTTGAGAGCTTCTCACACTCCACGACAGGGCCTCCATGGTGGGCGTGATAGTGCCAGTGGGCAATGTCATGAAGGTGGGATAAATCACCTTTTCACCATTTTGATTGCCCACAATGCCCAAAAACTTATTGCCATTGCCAGTGAGCACGTTAATATCAAAACGGTTGACCATTGTCATGGTTCGGCCTTCTTCATCGGTCATGGTAAACGTGTTGGGAGTCGAAGTCGTGGAGATTTTCATGCCCAATGAATAAACAAAATCATTGTTATTCAAGCTATTCGCTTTTTCAAGATTGAGCAACTTGGCATGAATGGCTTGCTCCACCTCTTTTTTCACGGTGCTCACATCGGGCTCAAGCACAACTTCACCATCAACGACCATCTTAACGCCTTTGAGGCCGGCTTTCACATGGTCGTCGCGAGCCAAGTCGATCGACAGACCCGGATTGCTGTATAGCAACATGTTGGCCGACTCATCGGTAGTGAGATAGGTGTATAGGCCATCATTGCTTTGAAAAACAGCCCTCAAAGGAGCTGTAAACAACACCCTATCGCCCACTGCCACTTTGTCGTTGAACTCTTGAACCGAGGCAACCTCAATCGTTTTAGGCTGATTGGGACTGTCATTATGCTCATAGGTCACAGCCATCACTCTTATATATATTCCACAATAATACTTACTGTTGCCAGTTTCCTTTGCATATTTTTGGGGAGTGATTTCTAAACAGTCCTCTTTTCCTGTCCACACTCGCTCGTTGGCATTACCACTATAGTCTTTGCCATTGATATAAAAATTCTTGAGCGTGCAGTCATCTCCTTCTATCATCTCCAATCGCGTGATTTTATCGCCATCGTGTGCAGGTTTTATCAGCAACTTACCCGGGTCTTTGCCTCCACGACAAAAAAGACAATATATCACGGGAGAAGCATCAGGGTTGGCGTAGCCTATTTGAATACCCTTGCTCGGCACAATCTCTATGCCATCAAGGCTCATCACATCGGCAGGAGTGAGATTTATATCTTCTTTTTCCACATAGCGAGCATGCATTTCTTCCAAATTATCAATGCGCTTGAAATTAAAAGTCACAGTGTGTGCCCCACTCTGTGCACAGGCCACAAACGCCACGAGCAAGCCTCCTAAGAGGAGTAAAGTTCTTTTCATCTCTGTATCTGTTTTTTTTTAAAATTAGCAGGTCAATTATTGCTTTGCAGGCAAAGTTACCAAACGCTGTCATCTTTTCAAAATATTCCCCAACCTTTAATTTCTTTTATGCGGAAGAAATTACCGATAGGTGCGCAATGGAGGGCGAATAGAGTTGGGCAAGTATTGAAGGCTAAAGTTGCCAGGCTGCCCTATCACAATTATCACATCAAACTGGAGCGATTTTTTGATATTGTGATAATGCAAATAGGCATTGCCGGCATGAATGAGATTGGATATTTTTTTTCGGGTGATTGACTGCATGGGGTTGAAATGCTCATCAGATGTGCGAGTTTTCACTTCAACAACATGAATTGCATCGGCTTCCTCGGCCACAATATCAATTTCCAAATGCAAGAATCGCCAGTTGCGTTCCCTGACAATTAATCCTTGCTTAATGAGAAATTGAACTGCAAATTCTTCACCTTCAGTTCCTAACCTATTGTGCCGTGCCATTGACGTGATATATCTATAAGTTTCAAGAATACAAAAATAGCATTTTTCTTCTAAAAAAATCTGCAAAAACTTTGGTGATTTTTAAAATTATCTTACCTTTGCACCGTCCAATTGGTGCTATCGTCTAACGGTTAGGACGCAAGATTCTCAATCTTGTAATCTGGGTTCGATTCCCAGTAGCACTACCACAATTTTCCCAAGAAGTTGCCTCACCGCAACTTCTTTTTTCATATAACATCTCCACTTATTGGAAAAAGCCAACAACTTAATGCAACAAAGTGGGCTCAGTTGTCGGCATCACTCCTGCGTTGAATGAGCTATTTGGGCACCACAATGGGCTTGCTGGTGTTGCCGGGCAAAAGGGGGGGGGACTTTTGCATAGATTTTTCTACCCACATCATGTGTTTTTGTCTATTTTAAGATTAATGTGCAAGAATGATGCACATCAAGTTGCGACCTTTGTGTCAACAAATTACAAAGGAGGAACAACACATGAACACATTCAACAACATCAAGACAACCGATCAAGTTATCGCTACACTGGAATCAAATGGAAAAATATTGGCACGCATTAGCAATAGGAATTTTGCAAATATTAATGAGGTGGTTAAACTCATCACAACCACTGTGGGGCACTATTGGGGGCTTGCCAAGCTCACAATTCGCAACCGCACACAAGGCTGGAGCATGAGCATGGCACTATCGAGCCGCGTGGCATTGCCCAAACTCAACTTGAGCGTGATGCCACAGGCTCAACTCGCCACTGCCCAACGAGGTGTGCAATTGAGCTTGCCGTGGTAGAAAAATAAATTGGAGCTATGCAATTACATGCCTATCTTTGCACAAAATGCAAACACTAAAATTCTATAACGTGAATTGGGCATGAAAAAATTGACGCTCTTTTTCCTTCTTTTCATGGCTTGTGCCATGCTCTCTTGCAGTAGCAACTCAACAAGCCAACGCGCCGTGGCTCCCGACACACTGGCCGAGAGCATTGCCGACTCGTGTGCTCTTGCTGGCAAATGGATTATTGCAACCACTTCCTCCAACGACACCACTCAACATGGCTTTGTGCTCAATGCCGATAGCTCTGCCCTATCGCTACACTTTGGCACAATCGACCTTAAACACTGGCATTTAAATGCAAAAGGCGACTCGCTGATGCTCGTGGGCTATCAACTGGCTCCCGACAACACTCGACTCGACACTTTGCGCTATGGCATGATGCTTAAAGCCGACACAATGATTATGACACCCTCAAGTGGGAAAGTGCAAGTATATCATCGCCAAAAACCCAAGCCAACAAGCCCCCTCAAAAAAATGAAAGCATGAAATAGCATATAGGGGCAATGCGTGCATCGTCTCCCCACACAGCCACAAAAACATCAACACACACTATATTAAGG
>CAMYCE010000141.1 GCA_947254205.1 uncultured Prevotellaceae bacterium | reverse complement strand
GCTTCACCATAGCACCGGTAGCACCTTCCACCTCGCCACGCAAGTCATTGGTGTAGTAATCCAGTGTGAAAGCAGGTACTACATAGGCAGGATTCTTTTGTGCAAAGATATTTCTAAATCCCTTGAAATATGCTCCTTGTGCAGAAAGGCTGTAGTTTCCCGTTCTAATCACATTTCCAACCTTTTTTTCACAAGTTGTGGTCATAATGCCAAATTTCATGGGAGCTTCGCCATCATACCACTGGAAAAGAGTAACAAGAATTGCTTTTCCATCGTAAATGTAGGGTTTCTTGAAACTCAAGTCTCCAATATTGTCGGGATTGTCCTTTGTTGAAGTTGGTGAGAAAGAATTGACAATTACGCCATTGGTGTATTCAAACTCATCACTAGGATTGGGATTGTTCTTGTATCCCTGTTTGTATTCCAGTTCAAAGGAATCTTCCACGCTTTGTGCCCATGCTTGGGTTTTTAGAGTGGTGACAGCACCTCCTCGGTTGTATCCTTGCACTTTCATGCCCGTGAGTTTTGCTCCAATAGGTAGAATAGCTCCGTCTTGTGCCTTGTTCTTGAAGTCGTTGCTTGTCAGAATGTATTGGCTTTGAAAAGCCCAAAAGTTTTTGATTCCATTAGAAGTTTTGATATCCAATGTGCCGGTTGTCTTCTTGACATATTGTTTTATGTCTTGATTGTCCACAATGTTCACTTGCATAGTGGGAGTATTTTGTGCGTGCACAGCATTGCAAGCCAATGCACTTGCAAGTAGTGCTGAAAATATAATGGTTTTCATAATGGAAATTTTAAATTAATGTGTTAATTACTTGATTTCTTTTGAAATGGTTTTGCTTCCGTTATCATAGGTCGTAACCACAACGTTCACCCCAAAGAATGGATTGTTGCTTTCAATACCTTGGGCGTTGTAGTACTTAACTTCTTTGACCGATGCTTGAGTTTGCACTTCGTCAACTCCTGTTCCAAGTTGCAACTTGATTTCGGCTTCAATGTCGTTGGCAATGTTTTCAAAAGCCAATTCTTTTTCCTCTATTTCGTGGTTGGTCGCCGTCAATGAGTACTTTTTGGTGTGAACTAAGTTCAGAAATTCAAATTTTCCCTCGTTATCAGTTGTTGTGGTGGTGGCTAAGTTTTTACCACCAGTGGCATCAATTTCATAGAGCTTGATTTCTTGGTTATTTACAGGACCATTTTCATTGGTTACGGTGCCACGAATGTCGTTGGTGTAGAAGTCGAATTGGAATGCTGGGAGTTCGTTCTTTTTAATTGCGAAGAAGTCAATCATGTCTCCCCAATGTTGTTGACCGTCTTCGAGAGCTTCGCGCCCATCTTTAAAAGACATCAGTTGTTCTTTTTGACCCGCAAAGAATCTTTGGACAAGCCTAACCCAATCATCGGGAGTTGGTTCTTCGCCAGGTTCAGTAGCCAAAAAGTACCATGAAGCTTGATAGCACATGGGGGCGGCAACTTCGGCTGATGTTTTTGCAAATTTGAATAGTAAGTCTTTTTTAGTATCCAAATCTTCCAAATTAAGTCCTTGAACAACATTTAAGTTTTTGCCTTCATATATAAAAGGAACAGAGAAAGGTATTTCGAGAATCATGCCATCTGGCTGTGTGCTTACAGTGTAGTTCACAGGTTCATTCACTTTTGTGAAACCATTAGTGTTGTCTTTTATCGAGTCGTAAACTTCGAACCAAGGCTCATAGTCTTGTGGAATATGAAGAGCAGAGAGAACTTTGACATTCTCAGTGTTGCGCATGTAAGTGGTTGCCTCAAACATAGTGCCGTTGCCATCAAGCTTATAACCAGGAAGAGATAGTTTGCAAAGTTTTGCATTTTGCGGAATTGCAGTTTGGGTGCGGAACCCCTCTTTCAGGGTATTTGTATCGCCTTTTTTCAGGTCATTGGCAGTTGCGATGCAATCTACTAAATACATATTACAACCAATATTGGCAGCCTTTTCTTTCTCATCTAATTGGGCGTAGATGGAAGGAATTAACCTCCAACTGGTAGCCAGTTGTTGCATTTCGGGTAGCTTAGGCGATGCATAAAGGAGCATGTCTTTTTCGTTGTTGACGGTTTTGAATGTGATGGTCCCGTCTCCGGCCATCGCAGAGCCGGCTGTGAGCAGGGCTGCTGCAAAGAGTATTAATTTGTTCATAATATATAATTATTAAAAAATAACGGTTATTAGCTATACGTTTTTCTGAAATGCAGTGAGGGCAGGTTCTTCTTCACTTCATTTCTATTGCGCTAAAGTATTAAAAAAATATTATAAAATCCAAATTTTCGGGCTATTAAATTTGAAAATGTGAAATAAATACCAATAAATAGGTGAAAAAGGAAATTATTGTTTGCAAGAGTTGATTCACGCAGTGCAGGGAGCATGTGTGTGTTTTTTTTATGCTTTGGTTCGCAAGTTTTGCAAGAAATGATGTATATTTGCTATTATAACTCAAAAAAACTGATATTCGTTATGAAAATACAAGAAGGCTACATGCCCTATATGGGCTATAAGACTTATTATCGAATTGTGGGCGAGAACACCGAGGGCAAGGCTCCCTTGCTGCTTTTGCATGGTGGTCCGGGTAGCACTCACAACTATTTTGAGGTGCTCGACGTGCTGGCTCAATCGGGCAGGCAAGTCATTAGCTATGACCAGCTGGGGTGTGGCAACTCGTTTGTAGAAGGTCACCCCGAGCTTTGGACACCACAAGTGTGGCTGGGCGAACTTAAAGCTTTGGTAGAGCATCTCGGGCTCAAGAAATTTCACATCTTGGGGCAGTCGTGGGGTGGCATGCTTGTGATTCAATATCTCATCGACGAGAAACCACAAGAGGTGTCTACGGCTATCTTGTCGAGCACATTGCCGGCAAGTTGGCTTTGGGGCAAGGAGCAACATCGCCTCATTAAGTTTATGAGCGAGGCCGATCAGGCTGCAATTGCCCGTGCCGAGCAAACTGGCAACTATGATGCTCCCGACTATTTGGCAGCCAACGACCGTTTCATGGAGTTGCATTGCGCTGGCGAGGTCACTGCCGATAGCCCTGAATGCCTGCGTCGCCCCAAGAGGGCAGGAGCCGAGTCCTATCTCTATGGCTGGGGCCCCAATGAATACACACCATTGGGCACGCTCAAAGATTTTGACTATATTGATCGTCTCGACGAAATTGAGGCTCCGTGCCTCATCATGAGTGGCACCAACGACTTGTGCACACCGCTCATTGCCAAAACCATGTACGATGGCATTCCGGTGAGTCAGTGGCAACTATTCGATGGAAGCCGGCACATGCCTTTTGTTGAGCAAACCGAGCTCTATTGCCATGTGCTGAGTGAGTGGCTTGAGTCGTTTGACATGGGCGACTAAAATCACATCTTAAACCCCAATCGGTCATTAGGTTTCTTTGTTTTTGTCAAATTATTTTGGTTCTTTTTGATTG
>CAMYCE010000140.1 GCA_947254205.1 uncultured Prevotellaceae bacterium | reverse complement strand
GGCCCAGCACTTGAGGATCGGGCAACTTGGATTGGCGAATTTCGATTACGCGCTCTCTGATGGCTTGTGCCGTGGGGAGCGAATCGCTCTGCAACTCGGCCAGAGAACCATAGGAGAGATTAACACGTGGCTCGGTCGACAACCTGAACACAACCTCGGTGACCACATATTGCCGGCACAAGTCGTGCTTGAAGATGCTGTCGCGATAGCCATAGCGACACTCCTCAACGCTAAACACCCGTGGCTTGCCCGTTGCCACTTCAATCGCATGAACCTCTTGAATGAGGTTGCACACCTCCACTCCATAGGCTCCAATATTTTGCACTGCAGCAGCCCCCACCTGCCCGGGAATGAGCGACAAGTTCTCGGTGCCATAATAGCCACGACGAGCCATGAGGGCACACAAGTCGTCCCACAACACACCGCCACCGGCTTTCACCTTCACAGTGTGATTGCCTTGCTGAGGCTCCTCGATGATGATGTGATCAATTGCCGAGTGCAAAATTGCCCCCTCAAAACGGCGAGTGAAAAGCAAGTTGCTACCACAGCCCACACACAGCGAGGGAAGCGAATGCCGCTTCACATAGTCAAGGGCCTCGATCAATTCATCAACCGAATGATAGGTGACAAATGCTCGTGCCTCAACGTCAAAGCCAAAGGTGTTGTGAGCTTGCAACGAATGGTTTTCCTGAATAAAAAGTTTCATGATTAATTTTGGTCATTTTTGAAAAAGCAGTGCAATATTCGCAAGTTTTAGCGAGATATGCAAACTTATTGGTCAAAAAAAATGCGTAATTTTGCAATCTCATCTCATGATAAGAGGTAGAACACGATGAAACAGTATTTTGCAATTTTAGTCACATTGCTCATGTTCCTTTTACCCTCCTCGATGTGGGGCAAGATTCAGCTGTCATGGACACACCCCGAGCCATTGACTGCCGACAGCAGCAACTTTGTTACGGCAAGCCTGCTCGTGGCCTCGCCCAGCAATGCTTTCTACTCCAACTTGGGGCATTGCACCCTGCGCATGGAGTGCCCCTCCTTTAATCTTGACTATTGTTTCTCGTTTGAAACCGATGTCTCGACCAGCGACTGGCTTCGCTTTTTTGCAGGCCAAGCCAATGGGCACATTGTGGCTGTGCCCACAACCCAATATTTGGAATCTTATCAAAAAGAAGGGCGCAGCGTGATGCAATATGAACTCAATCTCACCCATCACGAGAAACAAGAGCTGTGGCGCATTCTCGACCAAGACATGGTGGCCGACAATAACCGCAAATATAACTTTCTGCAAAATAACTGCTCATCGATTAGCCTTTTCATGGTTGAAGATGCCTTGCAAGGCGAGGAATTCAAATACAAGTGGCCCAACTACATGGTTTACGACACTGGTTATGCCATAAGGGATGTAACTCGACACGCCTCATGGATGCAATTTGTATCCATCTTATTAATAGGAACCGAAGCCGATCAACATTGGGATAACCGACAACGAATTTCTCCCGAAAGTATCGCACCTATAATGACAGAATCGGTTATCGTAGATTCTTTAGGACATCAACGCCCTGCAATTATAGGACAACCTAAAACATTGCTACCGCTCACAGTAAAATTTGCTCCTCCAACCGTCACTCCATTCATGATATTGGGTGCACTGCTGGCATGGGCACTACTCGTGAGCCTGTTGGAGTGGAAAAAACGCTGGTGTGGCATAGCACGGGCTACCGATGTTGTGCTCTTTGTGGCACAAACGATTGCTGGCGTGCTACTTGTTCATTTGAGCTTTGTGTCAAGTCTTTTTGGCACCCACTGGAATTGGTATTTGGTGCCCCTCAACCCACTGCCACTGCTCATTTGGCTCACGATGAGAAAACGCAAAGGCTACTACAAGGTGCATTTGCTTTACAGCACCATTCTTGTGCTGTTTTTGCTCGCCACTCCCCTATCGTCGCAACTCGACATGGTGCACCAGCTCATCACTGCCACACTTGCCACTCGCTGCATGGCCCGCTACCTGAAAGGTCGCCAAGAAGGCTAAGGCTTGTTGTTGACCTCAACTTTGCCCTTCAACAATTGTGATGCTCTCCCTCCACGACCATTCTGCTCATCGGCAAAAGTAAGGAAAACCGTGACAGTGATGAGCTGGCTGTTTACAAGCCACCATGCTCATGTAGCCCATAAGGGGGGGGTAGCAAGTTGTTTAATCATTTGTCTATTATTTTAAAAAGTGAAATTCATTTATATCAATGACTCTCTACTCTACTCTATCATTTTGAGGAAATCATCTTCACCCATGATGGTAATGCCCAGTTTGCGAGCTTTTTCAAGCTTGGCAGGCCCCATGTTTTCGCCTGCCAGCACCATGCTGGTTGCGCCCGAAATGCTACCCACATTTTTGCCACCATGTTGCTCAATGAGGGCCTTATACTCATCGCGAGAATGATGAGCAAACACGCCACTAATCACGATTTTCTTTCCCTCCAACTTATTGGTGCGACCTGCCAGTTGCTCCTCGCTGAGCGACATGCACAGCCCAGCCTCTCGCAGGCGTTCCACAATTTCACGATTTTGGGGCACAGCAAAATGTTCCACAATCGACTCGGCAATCTTGGGGCCAATTTCGGGGATAGCCGAGAGTTGCTCGGCCGGCATGGTTATGAGAGCATCGATGTTGTGAACATGGCGGGCAAGCACCTTGGCAGTAGTTTCACCCACATAGGCAATCGACAGGGCAAAAATCACTCGCTCAAAGGGCACTTCAAGCGACTTTTGCAGTCCTCCCAAAATGCGTTCCGAGGCCTTTTGCTTGAAATGCTCAAGGCTCATCAACTTGTCGAGCGTTAAATCATAGAGATCGGCCACATTGTCCACCAATCCACTCTCGTGCAATTGCACAGCCACTTCTTCGCCAATGCCATCGATATTCATGGCATGACGGCCCACAAAGTGCTCGATGCGCCCTGTGATTTGAGGACCGCAACCATATTTATTGGGGCACACCCAAGCCGCCTCGCCCTCTACCCGCTTGAGTGCAGAGCCACACACGGGGCAATGACTCACAAACTCAATAGCACGGCTATCGGCCACACGACGCTTGAGGTCGACACCCACAATTTTGGGAATGATTTCGCCTCCTTTTTCTACATAGAGGTAGTCGCCCTCGTGAATGTCGAGCTGGCGAATGATGTCTTCATTGTGCAACGAGGCACGCTTCACCGTGGTGCCCGATAGCAACACCGGCTCCATGTTGGCCACAGGTGTGATCACACCCGTGCGCCCCACCTCAAAGGAGATGAAATTGAGACGCGAACATTCTCGCTCGGGAGCAAATTTATAGGCAATAGCCCACCGTGGCGCCTTGGCTGTGCTCCCCAGCCGTTGCCAATGGGCTATATCGTTGAGTTTAAACACCAAGCCATCGGTAGCCACTGGAAATTGCTTGCGAGCTTCATCTTGCTGTGCAATGAAATCAACTATCGAGTCGATTGAGGGCAACACAGTGTGCTGTGCCACTTTAAATCCCCAGCGTTGCAAAGCCTCCATGCGCTCAACATGGGTGGAAATCGTGACCTGCTCGCCCAACAAGAAATAGAAATAGGCATCAAGCCCACGACGCGCCACCTCGGCACTATTTT
>CAMYCE010000139.1 GCA_947254205.1 uncultured Prevotellaceae bacterium | reverse complement strand
AAATTCCGTGAAATCCGTGGGACAAATTCCGTGAAATCCGTGGGACAAATTCCGTAAAATCCGTGGGACAATTCCGTGAAATCCGTGGGACAATTCCGTGAAATCCGTGGGACAAATTCCGTGAAATCCGTGGGACAAAATAAGAGAGACAGGGCATAACGCTAAATTGCGCTATGCCCTGTCGGAGCTTATTGATATAGTGTTAACTCGCTATTATTTAACGATTTTGCTAACAGCTTGAGTTCCGTCGGTGTAAACAACCTTTTGGATGTTAACGCCTTCAAAGGGAACATTGCTTTCAACACCGGCAACGTTGTAGTAGCGAACGCTCTTCACAGCCTTGTCGCCATTGATGCCCTTCACGCCGGAGTCTTTGCCTTGGAACACGCGAATCACCTTTTGAGCACCGGCAGTTGCGAGAGTCACATTGTGACCGCGACCTTCCACACCTGCAGGAAGTGCTTCGGCAGTGAAAGTAACCTTCACTTGTCCCTTGTAACCTTGAGCACCTTGTTGGTCTTCGGTCTTAACCTTCAACCAGCCGGGGAGACCTTCAATTTCGTCCCAGTTTTCAGAAGGAGTAGTAGAGAAGAAAAGAACCTCCTTAGATTCACCGGCAGTGCTCAATTCGAGCTTGTCTTGAACGTTTTCATCGAGTGATTCAAGAACAGGATAAGCTGCATCGAGGAAGATGGTGGGAGCAGTGTAGCCGAGGCTCACACCGTCGAAGAAGTGGTTGAGGTCGAAAGTGTGGGTAACTTCACCGGCTACGGTGCGCAGGATATAACCATGTTGGCCATAGCCTTCGTTTTGAGTATCACACGAAATGTACATAGTGAATTTTTCGATCTTTTGGTCGTCATAACCGCTGAAAACAACAGCAATAGGTTCGTTCACATCGAGAGGCTCTTCAACAAATGTGCCACCTTCATCGCTACCTAATGCGATATCGAGCATACCCAATTCTTTAGTTTCGGGAGTAATAGTAACAGAACCTTGGCTCAACAAGTCGCCCAATTCAAGCGAGTCGGTTTCGCTCTTAGAAGCTTTAAACACTTGAGCAGTGAGAGAAATCTTTTCGGTAACAGCAAGCTCGCTGTAGAAAATGTGCACACCCCTGAGGGCATAGCGACGAGCAGGTTTTTCAACATACACAGCCATACCATTGAAGCCATTATTGTTGTGGCCAAACCAGCAACCGGTTTTACCACCATTAAAGTCTTTAGCACCGGTGTAGTAGACAACGGGGCGCGAAGATTTAGGATCTTTTAGATCGGCAGTGCGAGTGCCACCGCTGAAGTATTTAGGCGACAGGTAGGCAATGAAAGATCCATCCTCAGAGAGCGAGCTCTCGATAGTAGCAGCAGGGTCAAAAGAGAAGCAAGAATAGCCGGCAGCTTGCGTGTTTTGCTTAGTCTTTTGATCTTGAAAGATGCTGAAGAGTTGATAAGATTGCGATTCGCTACCGCGAGTTGCTACCACAGTAGGAGCTTTGTACATAGTAACCACGTTAGAATTAACCTTGAGGTCTTTTTCGGTAGACTCAATGATTTCGTTTTCGGGTTTTTCGGCTCTGGGATCCTTTACCCATTCATACGACCACTTGGTTTTGTCGAAGCCTGAAGATGCATTGGGGAAAACAACATCGAAGTACATGGGGCTCCACAAGAAGGGAATATTATACATGTTACCAGTTGAGCCAAGCGACATGTAGAACGAGCCTGCAGGACGGTTGTAAAGAGCCGAGAGACCTTCGGCACGCTGAGCCTTGGCGGCTGCACGCTGAGCCGGAGTTGCCATTTGGGCAACTTGAACGTTGTTGAGATCAACAGTTTGGAGCGACAATGGCAGTTTTTGGAACTGCTCATTGGCTGGCGAGAATTGTGCGTGTGCAGCACCTGCACACAAGAGGGCTGCTGTTAACACTAATGAAGTTTTCATAATGTGATTAATAGTAAAAATAATTTATAAAATAAAACTTTAGCTTCATGATAAAAACCTGCCCGATTAAACCCCGGCAATAGAGATTGAACCCGGCAGGTTTTGTTTTTGTAGACGATTATTTCTTTATATCGACAGTGATGAAGTCGCTTGATGTGGCATCGGTCATCACAATGGTCAAAGGTGCAAGCACGTTGCCGGCAGTGAGCTTGAAGGTCACACCGGAGAGTTTGTCGAGCCATTGCTTGAAAGCAGGAACGTTTTCAAACCACTCGGCACCCTTTTGATAGGGTTGGAGCTCACGGTCGTCAAGACCCTCGGGCACAAATGGGGCAAACGTGAACTTAATTTGATCTTTGTCGACTTTATTCATCTCGCAACGAATGATGGCAGGCACCGTGATCTTTTTCTTGTTGGGGGTGTAGGTGAGGTCAAACGAGAACTCATAGATGCCCAACTTGGCATTGTAGCCGAAGGTCATGTTTTTGAGCGATGACTTATGGTATTTTTTCATGCCGGCGAGCATGTTGTTGAACACATTGAGGAAGTCACCGGTCATTTTGCCATCTAATTGAGAAATGGTCCAAGCCAAGTCTTTATCGCTCAGGCAACCACTCAAGTAATCGGCAGTGATAGTTGTTTTGCCATCGTCGGTGCACAAGAGCGTGCCATCTTCTTGGCGAGTGAAGTGCTGAACAGTGAATGCTTTATGAGCAATCGAGTCATAGAGAGTGATTGGATTCATAAAGGCAAGACCATCGTGCGAGATGATGCTGTTGTAGGTCTTAGTCTGCGTGATGGGGTCGCCGGTCTCGGGGCACAAGTCCATGATTGAAGTTGCACCATTGGAGAGACGATAGCGATAGCCACCAGGCAAGTTTACATAGGACACGGGCATGCGATAGTCAAAAAACTTGGTCGACATTTCAACCACCTCATTGAGGTAGGTTTCATCGTCAACATCGCTGGCAAGGCGCACCATGATCATGTTGGTGCCGTGCTTTTTGCCCTCGAGATAGAGTGTGTCGCCACTAAACTTCATCAAGTCAAACTCATAGTCGCCTTTGTGGCCTTCGTTGTTGGGAGCGGGGTCGGCAAAGACGTGGAAAACAGGATTGTAGGAGTTGAGCGACAACACGGGTCCATTGTCACCAAGAATTTCCCACTGCGAGCTGCGTGTGGCAAACATGTTGCCCACAGCCTTGGGGTTGCCGGTGAGGCTGCGATTCACTTCGGTGTTGTTGCCCGAAATGTCAACCGAACCATCTTTCTTGAAGGTGAACAGATAGACGTAGCCTTGCTCCTTCTCGGTGGTGAAATATTGCAAAGCCCACTTGCCACCCTTATCGGTAAGAATATTAGAATAGTTGGCTAAGGCATCGGAGAGACGCTCGGCCGAATTCTTGTCGAAGATGTCTTTCTCCTCATGGCTGCATGATGCCAACGACACACCCAGCAATAAGAGAGCAAGAATCGATATATTAAAAAATTTGTTCATTGTCGTTTTGAATTTTAAAAATTACAGGTGAAACAACGATCGAATCATTGAATGTTCTCAATGGCTTGACGCAATTCCTTGAGTTTCTCGCGATTCACAGTCTTCTCACGTTCGATAACGGCACGATGCAACTTGTCGAGGTCGATTTTCCATGCATCGGCAAACCATTGGCGCACGATAGCAAGTTTCTTCAAAATAGCCTCACGTCCATCGATGCCATCTTTGTCGGGAATGTCGAGAACGCGCAAGGGCACTCTGATGCGATCGCCATTGGGAGCAAGCAGGTAGCCGGCAGCATCAACACTGCGTCCCTTGGCATCAACATAGTGCACCTGTCTCTTATACACATCTGACGCTGCCGACGACTCCTTACGTGT
>CAMYCE010000138.1 GCA_947254205.1 uncultured Prevotellaceae bacterium | reverse complement strand
GACTAAAGCCCAAGTCTCGTGGACTGCCAACCAAGACATGCATGTGTTTCGCACGATTCCTACAGGAAAGCAGGTTATCAATTCCTCTGCACCATTGGATAGGGAAGATGTTGGTGACACGGTGAAATATAACTATATAAGCTTTCCCACATGGAAAGTTTCTTGTCTTGTTCCCGAAGTAGATTTTAAAGGACAAATTGATGAAGAAAAATCTTTGATTAAATTTCCTAAATATGGTGAGATCACAAGTCTTTTCTTGTGGGGTGTTAATACACAGGCCCAAACGATAAAAATCACTTCTTATGTTAAACCCACCATGCTCGAGACACTTGCAAGTAAAAAATATTCAACTTTCCCCGATTATGAATTGACGGGTAAAGTGAGTGAAACTGAATATTGTGAAGTGCCTGCTTCAAGAGAAGATGAAGCCGATGAAGAATATGGTTATGTTGATACATTATTGTTTAAGAGCAATTTCATCAAGCCATATACTTATAGAGGTGGCAACGTATCGGTAGACATTTTGCTTGAAAACACAATTGATGTTGATTTTGCAATGAATACAATGACTGTGACCCCTGCAATTCCCACTGTTTATCGTGGAGATGGCGACATCTGGGCTATTGCTCGTTGCAACAAGCAGATTGTATCCAAAAAACATTTGTATAACTTTGACCCTGTTTTTGCCGGCACATATGTGTATAATCTTCCTGCAGAATTTTTAAAGGAACACGGTGTGGAGCTTGTTGATGAAGATAAATATAATCTTAATTATTTAGGGCTTCGAGAGCATGACCTGCCAGCCTATGGTTTGAACTACTACACCAATGATATTCGCATTAAGGCTACCGGTGTTGATGGCAATCCGATTACAAAAGGAGAGGTTAGACTATTTGACAAAACAACAGGTGAGAATGTTGTTCCCAAAGAGGCCGAAGCTGCTTCAGCCCCCAATGCTGTGAAGATGAATGAAGATGGCACTTTCGCCTATGTTGCCCTTAATCCCGATGACACTTATGAACTTGCTGTGAATAGCACCGATTATGGACAAGTGACAATTAAAGACTTAACTTTCACTCCAGCCGAAAATGGCAAAGAAAAAGAATATAACGATATTGTTGTGAATATTGTCTTTGACAAGAGCATTGTTACCGGTGTTGAGAAATTGCAACAAGTTCAAACTGTGGAAAGTGTGAGATATTACAACATGGCAGGTGTTGAAAGCCACACCCCCCTGCAAGGTGTGAATGTGGTAGTTACTACCTATACCGATGGCACCAAACAAGTTTCAAAACAAGTTGTGAAGTAATTTTTACCAATGAACATGAAGAAGTTTTTATTAGTATTATTACTGGCTTTACTTTTGCCAACAGTGCACATGAAAGCACAAGATATTGCTCAGGGTTTTTATCGTGTGATGTGGGCTGGAGCTAATGATGCCGATGTTGCATCGCTTGGTGTGATAGGTACAGAGTTGAAGTCGAAAGACAAGATCTTTAGAGTTGCAATTGATGCAAGAAAATGTCTGAAAATCAATTATGTTGGCCATAATACAGTTGATGAATCCGATCCTTCTCAAATAGTTCAAGTTACTAAGCAAGGGGATGGATATAATATGTTCTCACAAGGTGTGGATTTAAAACAAACTTTGAATAAATTGAGTTTGTTGCCCTTTAGAATATCCTTGCCACTGGTAAATGATCGACGACAAATTAAATTTAGAGTAAAACTTAGGAGTGCTTACCTTAAGATATATGCCGATCGTTATCAAATTGGGAATCCTGACGCCTATGGTGGTTGGTGGAATTTCAAGCCCATTACCAGCGATGGAGATGTGTATTTTGGGGTGAAACCCGAGGTGAAATGTGGCGATTACTACTACACAACTTTGCGCACAGCCTTTGCTTACAGGTTAAGTGAGCATGTAAAGGCTTTTATTGTTACAGCCGATCATCAACTGCAAGATATTTCTTCACAAGAAATTATTCCTGCTGGCTTGCCTGTGATATTGCGCTGTGAATCGCAAAATTCTGCTCAAAATCGTCTCATGCCGGTTGTGGAGAAAGGCATTGAAGTGGTTGGCAATGTGCTTGTGGGAGGCATGAATGTTGATGGTACGCCCAATTATTTTCGATTCATACCTCAAACCGATATTTCTGAGATCGATGCACATGTGTTGAAAAACGTGGCTCTGGGTGAATTGAAAACATCTTCCAATGGCAACTATCGTGTGTTGGGTGTGCGTGATGGCAAGTTAGGATTTTTTCAAACCACATGGCAAGCTCGCCCCAATGAAACTTGTTTGAACGGCAACAAGGCCTATCTCAACACTGCTACCGATGTGATATTTGAATAATGAAGGCTACTGAATAGAGTAGTAAAATACTGCAGAAAAAAACGTCTCTTTTACTCCAAGTAAAAGAGACGTTTTTAACTTTTTTGAGAAGATAGGGTGAGCCCTAAAAGGTGTATTCGAGGCACTCGTCGAGCAGACGTGTGATTTCTTGTTTATCGAGATTTTGACCAATGAAGACCAGTTTTTGCATGCGGTCGCCATATTTCTCGTCCCAGTCGTGGCGCAGGGTGGCATCGGCCTCAATGAGAGGGCGCAATTCCTCTTCGGGCATGGTGGCATAGAAGCGACCTGCCTCTTTGATTGATTTTTGACGACCTGCTTGTTCAAAGATATAGCACATGTCGGTGTCGTCGTTGAAATAGCAAATTCCCTTGCAGCGTATCACGCTTTTGGGCCAGTTGCGTGCCACCATTTGGTCAAATTTGTTGATGTTGAATGCCGGCCTGCGGTAATAGACAAAGGTGCCAATGTTGTATTCTTCGACCTCGCCTCCTTCGTGGTCATGATGATGGTGATGCCCATGGTGGTGATGCTCATGTTCATGGTGTTCGTGCTCGTGATGATGGTGCTCATGCTCGTGGTGGTCGTCGTCTCGGTTTTCGATTTCTTGAATCCAAGTTGCCGAGCTTGCCACGTCGTTGAAATTAAATGAGTGGGTGGCAATGAGGCGGTCGAGGTCTACGTCGCCATAGTTGCACTCAATGATGGGGGCTTTGGGTTGAATAGCCCTAATGATGCGCTTGATGCGTTCAAGTTCCTTGGGCTCTACTTCGGCTGCCTTGTTGAGCAAAATCACACTACAAAACTCAATTTGCTGAATCACGAGATTTTCAAGGTCGTCTTCTTCGAGATTGCCCTTCACCAGTGCCTCGCCACTGCCAAACTCGTCTTTCATGCGCAGGGCATCGACCACGGTGGCAATGCAGTCGAGGCGTGGAATGCCGTGTTGGGTCACCACAGCCCCCAGTTGTGGAAAGGAGCAAATGGTTTGGGCAATGGGAGCAGGCTCGCATATTCCACTTGCTTCAATCACAATGTAGTCGAAACGTTGCATGGCGGCAATGTCGCGCAGTTGCTCCACAAGATCCATTTTCAATGTGCAGCAAATGCAACCATTTTGCAAGGCCACAAGGCTGTCGTCGCTCTTGTTCACCACTCCGCCTTTCTCGATGAGAGTGGCATCGATGTTCACTTCGCCAATGTCGTTGACTATCACGGCATATTTGATGCCCTGTGTGTTGCTCAAAATGCGATTGAGCAAGGTGGTTTTGCCGCTTCCAAGATAGCCCGTGAGCAGCAACACGGGAATTTCTCTTATACTCATAGTTTATGATTATATCTAAGTTTATAGTTCAATGATTGCAAAAATAGTGCTAATATGTCGTGAGGGCAAAAAAAAATGCCATTTCTTCATCTCTTTCTGTTGAACCCAAATCGGTCATTAGGTCGCAATAAGAAAATATCTTAGGCTTTTCCCTGCCTTTGTCATTTATTTTGGTTCTTTTTGACTGCTTTTTCGGTTGTTTAGCCC
>CAMYCE010000137.1 GCA_947254205.1 uncultured Prevotellaceae bacterium | reverse complement strand
CCATTGTGCCCACTCCCCTCACCTATAGCACCATGCCTGTGCCCGAGGGCTTTAAGATAGAGAAGCAAGATGCCAACTATGCCCTGAGCTGGCAACCTGTAACCTTGGCTTCGTCTTATAAAGTAAATCGCTACAGCAACGAGGTGATGACACACAAAGGTCGCTACACCTTCACCGAAAACTTCAACAACATTTTAGAAGGCACACTCGAAGAGCCAGTTGAGTTCCTGTATGGCGGCTTGCAACTGGCCGATTACTGTGGCGTGCCCGACTGGTCGGGTAGCATCTTGGCTATGGCCAATGGTGGCGTGGTGATACAAAACAAAGCAAAAGGATTTGGCTGGAGCTATCTTGATGGCCCTCTCATGACACTGGGCAACGACCGCTCGGGCGATTTCTCTGTTGACGTAACAGTGCAGTCGCAAGCCAACGATAGCGTGCAAGTCAAGCTCTATGAGTCGCTCGATGGCAAGTACAACAAGGTGCAACTACTTGAGTCACAAATCAAAGAGATGCCCAGCAATGCATGCAAGTTGAGCTTTGACTTCACCAAGGGCAAACCCAATTGTTTTGTGTCGATCGAAGTGCACACCGCCACCACCATCAACGCTCTTGTTGATGAGGTGAGCATTCACCGCGATCTCATGCAAGGAGAAGAAATGAAGATGCTCAACAAGGTAGATGTGGTGACCGGTCGCTCGTTGATGGTGCCCGTGAGCGAAATCACAAAGCCCAACGTGTATTACTCATTTGACGTGGCTTCGCAAGCCTATAGCAAAAAACTCGTGGCTTCACGCTCAACTCAAGAGTTGCGCACCGAAGAAGAGCCCTACTTAGGCCTACAAGCCGAAGCCTTCAAGGGTGCAACCAAACTTGTTGAAATCATTTTGCCTCAAAACACCGAGGGCATTGGCAAAAATGTCTTTGCAGGTTGCACAGCTCTCAAGAAAGTGACAGTGGCACCTGCCACACCCTCGAAGTGGGGATTCAATGCTTTTCCCGATCAAGACGGTCTTGTGATCTATGTGGCCAACGAAGCCATTAAGCAAAGTGTTGAGGCACAATATGAGTTCACCAAAACCCGCGTTGAAGTGCTCGAATACTCAAGCGTGGAGCAAACCATGAATGGTAAACCCTATCGTGTGGCTATCGATGGCAATCAAATCACCATTGCCATGAACGACGCCAAGGCTCAAGTTGCAGCATTTGACCTCATGGGGCGCAACATGGGTGGTGGAAACCTCAAAGCCCACGAAACATGGACCAAGACCTTGGCCCCCGGTGTGTATGTAATTACTATTAACAACGAGTCGTTGAGAGTACTCATTAAATAATCCGTCACAAATGAAAAGATTTAAAACAACCCTATTGATAGCCACTCTTGCCCTGATGGGCATCGCTGGCACCGCCAATGCACAACAAAACAAGGAAGTGTTTCTTGAAAAGGCTGGCACACTTGAAAAGCAACTCACCGATCAAGAAATGAGCACAATCAAGCAAATCGTGGTGCACGGCAACATCAACAGTGCCGACGTGGCTGTACTCAAGCGCATGGCTACCGAAAACGTGCTCGAAAACATCTCGCTTGAAAAAGCACAATGGGTGCAAGATGAAGCACCCAAAGACTCACTGGCCGACGACCCAGTGCTCAATGATGCCAACGAGTATTTCTTGCCCAATATCGACATTTTGGGAAAAAACTGGGAGGCCGAACAAGGCGAGCAATATGAGCTCAACATGGGCCACGTGAAAGACCCACGCTCTATGCCTGGTTTTTGGATGTTTACAACCGGCAAAAAGCTCTTCTTTATGACGGGCTACATGAATGGTTGGGAAAACACTATCGACGAAGCCGTGATTAAGAGTGAAAATGCCGACTATATCCGCAGCAAGCAAGTGAAAAAATGGATTGAAGGCATGGGATATAGCTACATCAAGCAACGCGATGATGGCGATGATGTCTACTACAACTCAACTACCAAAATCTATGTGTTGCTACACTACACTCCCTACAACAATAGCGACTATCCTGGCATTCACTTCTCGAAAGTGAGCTACGACTACTAAATTTTGCCATGCCAACACATGGCCATCATTTCAAGGCAGATTTTCCCTATTTGCTATCGCAAAAGGTGAAAAATCTGCCTTGCTTTGATTGAGCAAGCCATGGCTCACTTTTAGCATTCCTTGCCCAAACCAACAAAAAGGAGTAACTTTGACTCTCTCAAAGAAACAATATCACAATTTAATCATTTTATAAACTTTACACATTGAAGAATGAAAAAACTTTACCTCTTTAAAAAGTGCTTTGCCATTGTAGCAACACTGCTATTGTGTGGTGCCTTGCCTGCGCAAGCCCTGCAAGTGCTCAAGCTCACCACCAACAAAACCACCCGAGGAAACAGCAACTCCAAGAAATTTTGCGTTGCCCTGTGTGGCGATACCACCCAAGACGTGATTATTGATTGGGGCGACACTCGCATCGACACGGTGAGAATGAAACATGCCAATCCCGATGATGGCATGTCGAAGTTTTATCGCCATTTTCAAGATGGCAAAAAAGAGCACACCGTGAGCATCAAAGGCGATGGCGTGACTCATCTCAAAGTAACAGGGCAAAAACTCATGGCAACCGACTTTACACAAGGCACACAGTTGCAATCACTCACCATCACCGGAGAAAACGCCCTCACCTCGCTCGACCTTGCTGCTTGCTCACAACTTAAGCATGTGGCTTGCAACAACAACTCGCTGGCCACCCTCACTGTGCCACAAACACTCACCAAGCTCAATTGCAGTGGCAACTGCCTGAGCATAGCCATGTTGCCCGATCTTGCCACAGGCATGAATGTCGACGACTATGTTTTTGCTCCTCAACGCCCCCATGCCCTGCCCGGCACCATGGTGCAAGGCATGGCCATAGACCTGAGTGCCTATACCAATCGCAAAGGTGTGACAACACAAGCACAAACCACCGAATTTTCATTTACCGATGCCAATGGTGCCTCCTTGCCAGCCAATAGCTATGAAAATATTGGCGCTGGCATCTACAAGTTCAAACAACTCATCGAAGGCGGCATCGTGTGTCACTACAGCACCGAAGCCTTCCCCAATCTTGAATTTTCTACCCTGCCCTTTGAGCTGACAGCTCAACAGCCCGATGAGACCTATCGCTTTGGCTACAGCTATGGCACTCCATCGACCAAGGGATCGGAAAAAGCTGGCAGCAAACTGTGGTATGCCGCAGGCCCTGTGTTCACTTCACAAGAGCTTGAAGCCTTCAAGGGCGATAAAATCACGGGGGTGCGCGCCTATTTGCACCAAGACTATGCAGGCTCCAAAGTGTTTGTGCGTGCAGGTCTTGATAAGACCAAAGGCAATCTTGCCGAAAAAATCGTTGACCTCAAAGCCGGCTGGAACGAAATCAACTTCGACACGCCCATCGAGGTGCCACAAGACTCTTTGCTGGTGGCCTATTTCATTCGCACCGAAAACAAGACCGACGTGGTGCTCTCGGGCGACAAGTCGGTGTTTAACCGCAACCACTTGTGGGAGATGATTCAAGATCGTCAAGAGGCGCCCAACCCCGATGCCGATTTCTATGAAAAAGACTGGATCAACTCGTCAAAAGCACTACCTGCCGCACCTGTGCAAGTGCTACTCACAGGCAACAAGGCGCACTTTGAAAATCGCCTCACTGTGGTGGGTTTCTATCCCCCATTCTATGCCCCTATCGACAATAACAACATGAGCGAACTGCCCATTTTGCTTGCCAATCGCGGATTAAACAACATTGAAACCGTGGAAGTGACCTACACTCTCGATGGTGGCGAGAAACATGCGGTGGAACTTCCTGTTGAACTTGCCCCCTATGAGCAACAATCGAGCAACGGCAACTACTTGAAAATGAAGATGCCCTACCCCGACACTCAGCGACACCTGCTTGCCCTTGAACTCACCAAGGTGAACGGCACTGCCCAGGCCAGCATCATGAATTCCACTTGGAGCCAACTCACACAAGGATACCACAAAAACAAGACCTATCCGCGCACTCCACTCGT
>CAMYCE010000136.1 GCA_947254205.1 uncultured Prevotellaceae bacterium | reverse complement strand
ACAGGGAATGAGCAATAAAAGTATGATTCCATATATTTTATTCATCAACCTTTTTTCTGTGCAACAGCTTAACTTTGCTGTTAAAATCACTTGGTACATATGCTTGATAACTTGTTATACTCAAAGATTTGAAAGTTCGAATATTACACTATGCAAAGTTACTCTTTGTAAGATTACGAAAAATAATTGTAACCACCAAGAAAAAACTTATTTTTTTTGATTTTCCGGCATAAGTGACAAAAAGAGACCTAAAATGGGTCTCTTTTTGTCACTTATACCAAAACCTGCAATATCTCATTGCCAAGCATGGGTTGAAAAATCCCTTATACATGGGCGACACTCAAGCCGATGCCAATGAGGCTCACAAGGCTGGTTTGCCCTTTGTGCATGCTGCCTATGGTTTTGGCAAGTGCCATGATGCCGAGTTGAGTTTCAACAGCTTCACGGCTTTTGCGAGCTATTTCCTTGCCACTCATTGAGTGGAGTGGAGCTCATGTTAGTTCTTTTTCTCTTTCTCGTTGAAAGTCACACAGCGGTTGTAGATATAGTTGGCAAGCGTGTAGAACACCATCGAAATGAGCATCACAATATTTTGACCGGCATTGGAAATCCAATCGAGGGTGAAGTGCTTCATGTCGCAGGCTTCGAGCAAAATCACGCTCACGATAAATTGCAGTGCCCAGCAAGCCAAAAATCCCACAACAAAGAGCAGAGCTTCGCGTTTGAGGTTTTTCTTGGTCTTGAACACCCATGTGCGATTCCACACAAAGCTGTTCACCACTCCCAGCACATAGCCCACCACATTGGCAGGCGTGTAGGGCACATTGAGCAGTGAATTGAACACATAAAACGAGATGAGCGTGATGAGTGTGTTGCTCACACCAATCACTCCATATTTGAGTAGCTGTATGAAGGTCTTTTGGGTTTCGGCCTTATTCATTTTCATAGGTTTCTTTTTTATCAATCTTCTTTTAGAATAGGGAAACTCCAGTTGTGTTTCACGGCAAGGAAACGAAGCACAATGATGAATGTTGCACATGCCAATTGCTGGGTGATGCCCGATGCTCCTGCCAGTTGGCACATCCAATAAATGATCCCGCCCGCCACGCAGGCTGTGGCATAGATTTCTTTGCGAAACACAAGTGGTTCTTCATTGATGAAGATGTCGCGCATCACACCTCCCATGGCACCTGTGACTGTGCCCATGATAATGGCTACCCACATGGGAAACCCCATGTGTAGCGACTTGTAGATGCCCACATCAACAAAGAGCCCAAGACCCACGGCATCGAAGATGTAGAAGGTGCCCTCAATGCGCACCAAATATGTTTTCATGACCACTACAAGAATAAAACCCACAATGGTGGCTATCACAAACCACGGGTCGAGCATCCAAAATGGATTGCACTTGAGAAACACGTCGCGCATGGTGCCACCTCCAATGGCGGTAATAAAACCAATGGTATAGGCCCCAAACCAATCAAACTTCTTGGCTGCGGCAAGGCGTACTCCACTGATGGCGTAGAACAAGGTTGCCAAAATTTCGAGGCAATACTCAAAGGTGTCCATCACTTGTTGAATTTCTGCTTCCATTTTAGTTATTTTTATTGTGGTTGGGCAAATATACTTATTTTTTTGCTTAACTTTTAACTCCCTTTTTTGTCTTTCAGCCTTTTTTACTAAAAATTATAGCCGTTGAAGCATATAGTTGTCATTGTTTGACAATTGGTTCGAGTCCCAGCGTCTTGGCCTTGGCAAGCATGAATTGATAGGCTTGCTCGCGATTGTTTTGTATTTGGCCATCAAGAATAGCATCTTTAATCGCATCTTTGATAATTCCAACAGGTGCCGATGGCGTGAGGCCAAATATTTCCATAATCTCGCCTCCATTGATGGGAGGCTGAAAGTTGCGAATGCGGTCTTTTTCTTCAATGTCAACAATCTTTTGCTTCACGAGCAAGAAGTTTTCTTTGAAGCGTTTCACCTTCTCTTGATTTTTAGAGGTAATGTCGGCACTGCACAATTGCATCAGGTCGTCGATGTCGTTGCCGGCATCAAAGAGCAAGCGTCGCACTGCGCTATCGGTCACTTCTTCTTCAACCAAGGCAATGGGGCGCATGTGCAGGCCCACCAGCTTTTTCACATATTTCATGTGCTCATTGAGGGGCAAGCGCATTTTTCCAAACACTTTGGGCACCATTTTCTCGCCCACAAAGTTGTGATTGTGAAAGGTCCAACCTATTTTCTCGTCCCAGTGCTTGCAGGCAGGTTTGCCAATGTCGTGCATGATAGCCGCCCAACGCAACCACTCGTTGTCGCTCATTTGGGCCACATTGTCGAGCACCTTGAGTGTGTGCATGAAGTTGTCTTTGTGCCCACGGCCATTCATGGTGTCAACGCCCTTCATGGCATCAAGTTCGGGAAACACAAGTGCCAGCAAGCCACACTGCTCGAGCAAGTAGAAACCTCTTGATGGCTGCTTGGCGCGCACAATCTTCATCAACTCTACTGCTATGCGCTCTTTGGTGATGATTTCAATGCGATGGGCATTGCGCTTGATAGCCTCAAATGTTTCGGGATAGATGTCAAATTGCAATTGAGTGGCAAAGCGCACTGCTCGCATCATGCGCAACGGGTCGTCGCTAAAGGTGATGTCGGGGTCGAGAGGTGTGCGCACAATTTTGCGGTCAAGATCGCCCAAGCCGTCGAAAGGGTCGAGCAACTCGCCATAACTCTCCTTGTTGAGTGAAATGGCCATAGCATTGATGGTGAAATCACGGCGTTTTTGGTCGTCGTCGAGAGTGCCATCTTCTACAATGGGGTTGCGACTATCGTGAGTGTAGGACTCGCGACGGGCGCCCACAAATTCAAGTTCCAGCCCTTGGGTTTTAACTTGAGCTGTGCCATAGGTTTTAAACACCGATAGGCTTGCCCGTTTGCGTCCCAGCTTGCTTGCAACAGCTTGTGCCACTTCGATGCCACTGCCCACGGTCACAAAGTCCATGTCGTTGGTGGGACGTTTCAATATGATGTCTCTCACATAGCCTCCCACGACATAGCATGGGCGCCCCATTTGGTCGGCCACTTCGCCCACAAGCTGAAAGATGGGTTGCGAGAGTTCTCTTTCTATGTTTTGTTTATCTATATTCATGTGATTGTGGCAACAAAGTTACGAAAAGATTTGTTACCTTTATTTACTCTTGCTTCTTCAAATCCATAATTCAGGGACAGAAATATCCCAAAAGTTAAATAAAGTGTCCTAAAATGCGTATTTTTAAAAATTCTGATTAAACTTTATTCAACAACAGGAGTCAAAGAGTTGTATTTAGGCCCACCAAGGCTTAGATTTTTTTAAAAAGAGACTCAAAACAAACAAATAAACAATTTTAATTATTTTAATTATGAAAAAAATTATTTTGTTGGCTATTGCCGCTGTAATGGGATTGGGTGCTGCACAAGCACAACTTCAATTTGGAGCAAAGGTTGGTTTCGACATGACTCACTTTTGGGGCAAGGATCTGCCTCATGGCATGCAACCCAACTATCAAGCAGGTTTGATGATGGAATACAAGTTCCAAGGCACTCGCTTTGCCATTTCTCCCGAAGTTGTGTTTGCCGCACAAGGTGGCAAGTTCAAACCTTTGAAAGATAAATTGGGTATCGACTTGGGTAAAATTGGTTTGGGTGCCGTTGACAAAGACGTGACCTACACCACCAACTATGTGAACATTCCTGTGATGCTCAAATTCTATGTTCTTCCTGCCTTTAGCATCGACTTTGGTCCTCAATTGGGTATCAATGTTTATAGCAAAACAAAAGTTGATGGTGCCGACAAGGCTCTCGATATTAAAGACAACACCAAGTCGGTTGATTTTGGTCTTGGATTGGGTGGAACCTACAACCTCACCGAGAATGCTTTCCTTCAAGCACGCTACACCATGGGTATGACCAATACATTTAAAGGTCTCACCGAAGATCCCGACGTGAAACACGGTAACATTCAGGTTGCTTTTGGCTATAAGTTCTAAACGACTTGAAAAAAAATATTATTTTCTCAAATAACGCAAATGGTGGTCATTATGACCACCATTTGTCGTTTTAATGAGAGCTTTTTTGTAATTTTGCCATCAACTACTCCAAGCAAGGAGCAATTGCCACTTGATTGATTGACTTAAAGCCCAATCGGTCATTAGGTCGCAATAAGAAAATATCTTAGGCTTTTCCTTGCCTTT
>CAMYCE010000135.1 GCA_947254205.1 uncultured Prevotellaceae bacterium | reverse complement strand
TTGCGAGCCTTGACTTCGGCGAACAGACTCATGTCAACATAGTCCTCACCACCACTCATAAATGTCAGCAGAGCAATGGTGAGTAGATCGGAGAGTGAATATGTGCACCTGCCCGTAACTCTGTGGTCTGGAATCAAATCGAATATTTGGAAAAGCATATATAGTGTAAATTAACGTTGTTTTATACACTATAAATATACTGACTATCAGTGTGATAGGCAATTTTATCGGGCTAATTTATATTAATAAAAACATTAAAACGCAAGAGCCCATTTAGAAGGATTTGATGGGCACAAAAGATACCATGCTTTGGCAGAAAAGGATTTCTATTACTTTCCATAGAATCAAAAAATCAAGATTTTGATGCGGTTGCCCTGATTTGTGAGGGTTGGGCTTTAATTTGTTGTGGAGATTTGTTATCTTTGTAACTTGAATTAAAAATATTTTGCAGTGCCGTTGTATGGCACGATTAAAATTTTTCATAGAAATGATGATTAATATTAAATTTCCAGACGGAAGTGTAAAGCAGTTTGAAAGTGGCGTTACCCCCTTTGAAATCGCTCAAAGCATTAGCGATGGTTTGGCACGCCAAATTCTCGCTGCCAAGTTTAATGACCAAAAGTGGGATATTGCTCGCCCCATTTGTGAGGACGGCGAGATAGCTCTCTACAAGTGGGAAGACGAAGAGGGCAAGCACGCCTTTTGGCACACGTCGGCTCACTTGCTTGCCGAAGCACTTCAAGAACTCTATCAAGGCATTCAGTTTGGTATTGGCCCTGCCATCGAGAATGGTTTTTACTATGACATTGAGCCGGGCGAGAACACCATCACCAGTGCCGATTTTCCCAAGATTGAGAAAAAAATGATGGAATTGGTTGCCAAGAAAGAGGCTGTGGAGCGTCGCGACATTTCAAAGGCCGATGCTCTCAAGTTTTTTGGCGACCGAGGCCAGACTCTCAAGTGCGAACTCATCAATGAACTTGAAGATGGACACATCACTACATACACACAGGGCAATTTCACCGACTTGTGTCGTGGTCCCCACATTCCCACCACAGCTCCCATTAAGGCTGTGAAAATTTTGTCGCTCGCCGGTGCCTACTGGCGTGGCGATGCCGAGCGTCAGCAGGTGGTGCGCGTTTATGGCATCACTTTCCCCAAGAAAAAGATGCTCGACGAATATTTGACCATGCTCGAAGAGGCCAAGAAGCGTGACCACCGCAAGCTTGGCAAAGAAATGGACCTTTTTGCATTCTCACAAAACGTGGGTCCAGGTCTGCCCCTGTGGTTACCCAAAGGAACAGCCCTGCGCAATCGCTTGCAAGACATGCTCACCAGCATTCAAAGCGCCTATGGCTACATGCAGGTGATCACGCCTCCCATTGGCAACAAGGCACTCTATGTGACTTCGGGACACTATGCCAAGTATGGCAAAGATTCATTCAAGCCCATACAGACACCCGAAGAGGGCGAAGAATACTTCTTGAAGCCCATGAACTGCCCTCACCATTGTGAAATTTATCGCAACTCTCCTCGTAGCTACAAAGATTTGCCTCTGCGCTATGCCGAGTTTGGCACAGTGTGTCGCTATGAGCAAAGTGGCGAGTTGCACGGATTGACTCGTGTGCGCAGTTTCACGCAAGACGATGCCCACATCTTTTGCACGCCCGATCAACTCAAGCAAGAGTTCTTGAACGTGATGGACATCATTGGCCACGTGTTCAAAGTGTTTGGTTTCAACTATGAGGCTCAAATCTCGCTTCGCGATCCTGCCAATGCGTCAAAATATGTGGGTAGCGACGAGGTGTGGGACAAGGCCGAGAGTGCCATCATCGAGGCTTGTGCCGAGAAGGGCTTGCAAGCCAAGCAAGTGACAGGCGAAGCCGCCTTCTATGGGCCCAAGCTCGACTTCATGGTGAAAGATGCCATTGGGCGTCGTTGGCAGTTGGGCACTATTCAAGTCGACTACAACCTGCCACAGCGTTTTGGCCTCGAATACACCGGCAACGACAACCAAAAACATCAGCCCGTGATGATTCACCGCGCTCCATTTGGCTCGCTCGAACGCTTTGTGGCAGTGTTGCTCGAGCACACTGCCGGTCATTTGCCCTTGTGGCTTGCCCCCGACCAGTGTGTGGTGTTGCCCATTAGCGAAAAATTCAACGACTATGCCGCTCATGTTGTCGACGAGCTGGCTCGCATGGGTGTGCGTGCCTTCATCGATGACAGAAATGAGAAGATAGGGCGCAAGATTCGCGACAACGAAATGAAGCGCATCCCCTATCTATTGGTAGTGGGCGAAAAAGAGGCTAACAATGAGGAAGTTTCGGTGAGAAAACAAGGCGAAGGTGATAAAGGTTCCAAAAAAATTGCTACCTTTGCAACCGAAATTGCAGAACTTGTTGCCGAGCAGACCCGTTTCTCATAACGCAACTTATGCATCTACAGGTTCTTAGCCCACAATTAATAGGCTATAGAACCTGAATGTGATGCGTGCAATATTTTTTATTAATATATTAAACTACTGAATGCAGAAAAAACCATTTTGGAGTGGGCCACGCAAGCCCATGAACAGTGGGCCTCGCCCACAAGGCGGTCGCAACTCTTTTCGTGGTCGCGACATGAAGAAGGATAAAGACGAACACGCCATCAACGACGAAATTCGTGCCCGTGAAGTGCGACTGGTGGGTGATAATGTGGAAGAAGGTATTTATCCTTTGGCCAAGGCCTTGAAAGTTGCCGATGAGCAAGAACTCGACCTCATTGAAATTGCCCCCATGGCTCAACCACCGGTGTGCAAAATCATGGACTATCAAAAGTTCTTGTTTCAACAGCGCAAACGTCTCAAGGAGCAAAAGGCTAAGTCGACCAAAGTGGTTGTTAAGGAAATCAGGTTTGGGCCACAAACCGATGAGCACGACTACAATTTCAAGCTCAACCATGCTATTGGTTTCTTGAAAGAGGGGGCCAAGGTCAAGAGCTATGTGTTTTTTAAAGGTCGCTCCATCTTGTTCAAGGAACAAGGCGAGATGCTGTTGTTGCGCTTTGCCAATGATCTTGAAGACTATGGCAAGCTGGAACAAATGCCAGTGCTTGAGGGCAAGCGCATGACTGTGATGTTCTCGCCCAAAAAAGTTAAAGAGGTCCCTAAAAAAGAAAGCAAGCCTGCACCCGAAACAGCCGAAACCAAAAACGCAGAGTAGTAGTAGATAAAAAAGAAAAAAAGGAGCGTGGGCTTGGTAAGTGCCTACCTCTGTTCAATAATAACTTTTTTAAATTATAAAAAAAATGCCAAAAATTAAAACTAATTCCGGTGCTAAAAAAAGGTTCTCCTTTACCGGAACAGGAAAGGTTAAAAGAAAACATGCCTACAAGAGTCACATCTTGACAAAGAAAACAAAGAAGCAAAAGAGACGTCTTGGCAAGTCGACTATTGTTGAAAATGCCAACATCAACTCTGTGCGTCTGTTGCTTTGCTTGAAGTAAAAAGACTTTGCAGTTATTGTAAACGCTTTTAATCAAAATTTAAAAACGAGATTTTTATCATTTTTATTAACCGAATGTTTAGCACACAACAAGAGCGCATTAATGTCGAAAGACGCTGCCGCTAACATTCAAAACATTTTAAAAAAATGCCACGTTCAGTCAATCACGTTGCTTCAAGAGCTAAACGTAAAAAGATTTTAAAACTTACAAGAGGTCAGTTTGGTGCACGCAAAAACGTGTGGACCGTTGCCAAGAATTCTTGGGAAAAGGGTCTCACCTATGCCTACCGCGACCGCAAAAATAAGAAACGCAACTTCCGTGCATTGTGGATTCAACGCATCAACGCTGCCGCTCGCCTCGAAGACCTTTCTTATTCTAAGCTCATGGGCTTGCTTCACAAGGCCGGAATCGAGATTAACCGCAAGGTGCTCGCCGACCTCGCTATGAACAACCCCGAAGCTTTCAAGGCTATTGTAGAAAAAGCTAAAAACGCCTAAGTTCTATTCTATAGAATAGCTTTACAAAGGAGATAAAAGCGAAAATTCTTGAAGTTCATCACATTGTGTGGCTTCCAAGAATTTTCGCTTCCTTTTTTTATCGCCCCAATAATATTCCCAGCAATTAATTGAAACAGCAAATTGAACAAATGAACCGAATGTGAATGTCGCTTGTCAATAAATGGTAGAGACGATGCATGCATCGTCTCTACATCGCTTGCATACAGGTATTTAAGTCTGCAAGAGGAATAAACTTCTATATGTTGTATTCTCCAACCGTTAAACCCAAATCGGTCATTAGGTTTCTTGGTATTTGACAATTTATTTTGAGGAGTTT
>CAMYCE010000134.1 GCA_947254205.1 uncultured Prevotellaceae bacterium | reverse complement strand
GACCTTTTACTTAAATTTGCAAACGTAGTTGCATTTTGAAGTTGAATCTACGCTTGAAAACGAAGTGAAAAATATTTTGTTATTAAAAAAATAAAATATAACTTTGCCACCAGTAAAGAACTCAACTGTGTGAGGTTCTCCTTTTAATTGTAAGGAAGGAGACTAACAGGGAATCAGGTGTGAATCCTGAACAGAGCCCGCTGCTGTGAGTTCCCGCGACACATCGTTTCACACATTGCCACTGGACGAAGTCACTTTTTCTATTCAAGTCGACTACATCAATCAACAACCGGGAAGGCGTGAAACAAGATGGGGAACAAAGTCAGAAGACCTGCCTCTACACAAAGCCTTGCTACACAGCCCACGTGGACCTTGGGCTAAGGCACAAAGAAAAATGATGTAGTCGCAAAAAAGCTATTTTTTGCCACACTCAAGATGAAAAGCTCATGCTGCGTCGTCGCTGTGCTCCATAGCAATATGGTGTTGTCACAGTTGCCACACATGATTGCTACATCTCATTCTTGTGCCCACAGCAAGTCCAAGCATTCACACAGTGATTTTTTTTACTCATTTAAAATAATATTGTTTATGAAAACAAAATTACTCATTCTTGCCGCACTCCTTGGAGCTGGTGCATGTGCACAAGCACAAGGCAATGACTATGAATTGCGCACCCTCACCTTTGAAGACAAAGACTACAAAGGCAACGGTAGCATGCAATCGACCAACCAAGCCAACTGGAGCTCGCTCATCGACAACCCTCAATATGGAGGCAAGTTGCTTTATGGGGAAACTGGGCAAGGAAGCGACAAGAGCTATTACTATTGGTGTGATGAAAACAATACTATGATAGCACACGAGTTCCCTCTCAACCGGGGCAAATATTGCTACTGGGGAGGCGGACACGCAATTTCCAATTATGTGTCGAGCGACATCAAGGTGCATGGTGATTTCAATTCTCAACTCACAGTTTTTAAAGAAGGCATTGGCGACCTCAAGCGCACCGGTGGCGGTAATGAGGGCTCCGATAACTTTTGCGTTCACTATGGCTATACCGACAATTCAGGATATTCGGCTAAAAACCTTCCTGAGTTCTACTTTTTTGACGGAACAGCTCGCGTGATTGACCACATGTGGGTCAATAACATATGCTACAGCCTCAACACCTACTTGGACGGCAATGGTCTCACTGCCAAAATCGGTGAAAACGACTGGGTGAAAATCGTGGCCACGGGCTACGACGCCAAGGGAGATGAAGTGAGCACCAAAGCCGAACTTTACTTGTGCAAAGGTCCTAAAGACATTGTGAAAGAATGGACAAAATTTGACCTTTCGGTTTTGGGTGCTGTTACTAAAATTGCATTCAATGTAACCGGCAGTAGCGATAATGGTTATGGCTTCTCGCAACCTGCCTATTTTGCCTACGACGACGTGGCTGTGCGCTTCCCCAAAGCAACAACTGGCATCAATGCCACTACCACAGTCAAAACAGTGGACAACGTGAAATATGTGAACCTGCAAGGCTGCACAAGCAACGAGCCATTTGACGGAGTGAACATCAAGGTCACTACCTATAGTGATGGCAGTGTGAAAACGATTAAATTAGTTAAATAACAATAGGTTTCCGAAAAATAGTATAAGTAAAACAAACTCATCTAAATCAGACTTTTACCGAATAACACAGTTTTTATATAGTAACAAACACCGGCACCCCTCTGCGACAGAAAGGTGCCGGATTTCTTTTGGAGCCATGAAGTTGAAGAGTTCAAGGAGCCATGAAGACGGCTCAGCATTTCAAAAAACAACAGTGGCTCTCGGTCGCCAATGCGATGAGAGCCACTCAAGTTATGAGATTATGGTTAATGCAATTATTGCATTACTTCACCATTTTATAGGTCGACACAGTGCCATCGGTGTAGGTTGTTTTCACAATGTTCACGCCATCAAATGGCACATTGCTCACTGCACCTGTGAGGCTCACATATTGCACCTTGCTGGCAACCTTGGCAGTAGTCACAGTCTCAACGCCTGTGGTTGAGAGGTTCCACTTCACATCATCGATATAGTAAACGGCAGAGTTGTCGCTACCACGAGTGCTGGTGAAGCGGAAGCCCATGAAGAACACATCTTCGATATTTTGATTTTCGAGATGCACGTCAAAGCTTTCCCAATTCTTGTTGCGATCGGGGGTGGCAGGAATATCTATTTCGATGGGCTCGGCATAGTAGGAAGCTCCATTTTTGAGAACATAGCACACTTCGAGTTTGTCGGTCATGCCTTGCTTCAAGATGTCGCCTCTCACACGGAACGAGAACACCTTGTTGGTAGCATTTTTGTAGTCGAGAGCAGGGGTGATGAGCATCATTTGGCAAGGAGTGCCTGCACCACTTTCAATTTTGCTGTCATAGGCAGTCACCTTGGCAGCCTTGTTCACTGTGTCGGTCCACTCATAGCCCCACCAAGCGCGAGTGCCTTGCATGGCAATATTTTTCCAATCTTTGAGCTTGAAGGCCTTATTCTTGGTCACAGTGTTGAAGCTCTCGTCGAGGGTCAAATAGGGGTTGGTGTCGTCGAGTGGCAGCATGTCGCCCTCGGGATCGGGAGTGGGCTCGCCCCCCCCGGCAGCAGTAGCCACACCTGTGAGAGTCACTGTTTTGGGCTCGGCCTTGATGCCTGTCAGGGTGATTGTTTCGGTGTAGTTGCCCACAGCTTGGGGCTTGAAAGTAACTGTTATCGAGGTTTTACCTTGCTTGAGCAGCGAGGCATTGTTGATGATGAAAGCTCCATGCGAGTCGCCCTTGATGGCAGCCTTGCCATAGTCGGGGAAGTTGGCAGTAATCACAGTGAAAGTTTGCTTCACGGTCTCACCCACCTTGCATTTAAACACTTCGAGAGCCGAAGCATTGGGGGTGATTGTGGGAAGGTTGTTGGGGTCATAGGCAATAGCCACTGCGCCAAAGCCTGTGTTGAGAATGTTGACACTCGACTCAAAGTTGATGCGCGCTTGGTGCTTGCCAATGGCATTGGGCTTGTAGTAGAGTGTCACCTTGGTTGAGCCACTACCGGCAGGAATCTCGGCAGCACTCACCTCATATTGACCTGCATCTTTGCCTGTGAGGTAGACTTGAGTGGCAGTGGGCAAGTTGCTATAATCAACTTTATAGGTTGCAAAGGTGATTTTATCGCCCATAGCAATCGCTTCGCCCTTGTATTGCACATTGGGAGTCACGGTGAGTTCGGGTTCTCCTGTTTCTTGCTTGTCGAAGAGATCGGCCCAGCTGTTGGCAACACGCAAGCCATCAATCACCACTTCGGGAGCTGTTTTGGAGGAAGAGCCACCTTGGCGTAGTTCAATAGCATTCAAGCGACCAATGTCGGCTTGAGTTGAAGCTCCAATTTCGGCTTGAGCCTGTGGCTCGGCTTTTTGATTGGTAGGATTGATCCACACCTTCACAATGTCGTTTTTGGTGCCCTCCACAAATTCATATTTCATCACCACCAAATAGGTTGTGTTGAGGTCATATTCGCCTGCATCTTCCAATTCGGTGCCACTATTGCGAGAAATCTTGAAATTGAATTTGCCATCGGCACCTTTTGTCGCAAACAAGCGCCCCATCTCACTACCTGTTTTCTGGTCGGCAAAAGTCTTCAAGCCTGCGAAGCTCATGAAGAACACTGCATCATTGCTCACCGATTTCACATTCACGAGTGCCGACACATAGTAGGCACCCGTGGTCAGGGGCTTATTGGCAAACTTAATCATCAAGTCTTGGGCACTTGCCACATTGCCCAGTTTCACAGCTTTGCCCACAGCTTTGGGCTGATAGCCATCAAGGGAGAGAGCACCATCGATCACTTGAATGGGGCTTGCGGCCTGTTTTCCATACATGAGCCAGCCACCTTGACCATAAAGGTCGCCGGCCGGATAGTCAAAGTTCTCGGTCAGCAAGCGGTCGGCCTGTGCGCCGAAGCTTCCGGCCACCATAGCCAGAGCAAGCGCAACCGGTGTCATCACTTTGCTTAAACTAAGTTTAAATGCTTTCATCATAAATAAGTTTTTAAAAATGATAATAAAAAGATAATAGTATTATTATATTAATTGGTAGAGCATGTTGTCAATTCACTTGATGTTGGTAACAGCTTTTTTATAGCTAAGAGTAAAAGCAAGGTTATAATATTTAATCAATGAGGATTAAAATACACTCGCCTTTTCTACAATTCTATGCGAATTTAAATATTTTATCACAAATTCACAACAATTATCACCCTATTAACGCATTCGTAGATTCAACTTCAAAATGCAACTACGTTTGCAAATTTAAGTAAAAGGTCTC
>CAMYCE010000133.1 GCA_947254205.1 uncultured Prevotellaceae bacterium | reverse complement strand
TCAAAATAATTTGACAAAAACAAAGAAACCTAATGACCGATTGGGGTTAAAGAGAACTTAGGTTTTTAGATATTTTTTTGGGGCTAAGATAGAGTTGTTTTCTCTCTATCAAGAGCTGTTGCTCTCTCGCTGTGTTTTTTAGAATTGGCGAGCTACATTGAGCACCACTTCGTTGAGAGTGGGGTGCCCGTGAATGCTTTGTGCAAGAGCATCGACTGTGACATCGGCATTCATGGCCATCACTACCTCTTGAATGAGGTCGGCAGCATGAGCGCCGCAAATGTGGCAACCCACAATTTTGCGAGTGTGGGCGTCGACGATCATTTTCACCAAGCCCTCGGTTTCGGCCATGGCAAGGGCTTTACCATTGGCACGGAAGAAGCCTTTTTTCACTACCACGTCCATTTCTTTCTCTTTGCATTGTTCCTCGGTGAGACCCACCATCGACAACTCGGGCACGGTGAACACTGCACTGGGCACAATGTCGAGTTTCATGTTGTCGTTGGCTCCTAAAATGGAGTTGAGCGCTCTGAATCCTTGTGCAGTGGCTGCATGGGCAAGCATGCAACGGGCATTCACGTCGCCAATGGCATAGATGCCTGCCACGTTGGTTTCCATGTTGTCGTTCACCTCAATGCCACGACGGCCCACTGTCACGCCCACGTTTTCAAGTCCCTTGGGCAACACGGGCTGGCGCCCCACCGACATGAGCACCTGTTCACATTCAATTGATTGCTCTTTTCCCTTGCTATCCCAAGTCACAGTGTAGCCACCATTGGTTTTGGTGATTGATTTCACACCCGAGTTGGTGTTGATTTTCACGCCATTTTTTGAGAGCACGGTTTTGAGTCGTTTGGCAACATCTTTGTCGAATGGGGGCAGAATTTCTTTCATAAACTCTACCACTGTCACTTCAACGCCAAAACTGCTGAACACGCCGGCAAATTCCATGCCTATCACGCCACCACCAATCACGCAAAGGCTCTTGGGCAGGGTTTCCAACGCCAAAATGTCGTCGCTGGTCATGGCAAGTTCGGCTCCGGGAATGGGCAAGCCCTTGGGAGCCGAGCCTGTGGCAATCACAATGTTTTTGGCCACATATTCCTCGCCACCTGCCACAATGGTGTGTGCATCTTTAAACTCGGCTTCGGCCTTCACCAGTGTGATGAGAGGGTGGGTGAGCTTCATGCCCACACCCTCGCGCAGTTGAGCCACAATTTCGTTTTTGCGGTCGGCCACGGGTTTATAGTCAAACTTCAGCTCGCTTGTGGTGATGCCAAAGGCTGCCGATTCTTTCATGAGGTTATACACCTCGGCATTGCGACACAATGCCTTGGTGGGAATACAGCCACGATTGAGGCAAGTGCCACCCAGTTCGCTTTTTTCAAAGATAGCAACACTGAGTTCGTTTTGAGCGGCAACAGCAGCCATTTCATAGCCACCGGGGCCAGTTCCTATAATAATGAGATCTACATTCATTGTTTTTCTTTAAAAAATAAATATCGGAGAACTCACGCGGTTGTCTGCTCGGAGTTCTCCGATGGTTTAGAGATAAAATTTTTTCTTGAACACAACAGCACGCGTTTTTGTGTGCTGTTGTGTTGTCTTTATTTCTCAAGCAGTTTTATGCGTTGTTGGCTTCTTCTTGCAATTGGCGATAGGTCACCACGGGGTGCAAGGCGGCTTGAGTGTCGTTGAGACGGCGCACTGGTGTTGTGTGAGGAGCACCCTTCACCAATTCGGGCTCTTCGCGTGCCTCTTGGGCAATCTTGTGCATCACTTCGATAAACTCGTCGAGAGTTTCCTTGCTCTCGTTTTCGCAAGGCTCAATCATCATGGCCTCGTGGAACAGCAGTGGGAAGTAGATGGTGGGAGCGTGGAAGCCATAGTCGAGCAAGCGCTTGGCCACGTCCATGGTGGTCACGCCTGTGCTCTTGTCTTTCAAGCCGTCGAACACAAACTCGTGCTTACACACTCTTTCAATGGGCAACTCATAGTCGTTTTTGAGCGACTCTTTAATGTAGTTGGCACTCAATGTGGCATAGGGACCCACGTGTTTCACTTGGTCGCGACCGAGTGTCAAGATATAGGTATAGGCGCGCATGAGCACGGCAAAGTTGCCCAAGAAGTTGGAGATGTAGCCCAGTGAGTTGTCGCTGGTTTCGATAGTGAACTCTGGCTTTTCGGGGAATCCTTCGCTGTTGAGGTGACGCACCACGCGAGGATTGGGCAAGAATTGTTCCAGCCCGGCACGCACACCCACAGGACCGGCACCAGGGCCACCACCACCATGAGGGGTAGAGAAGGTTTTGTGCAGGTTGATGTGCATCACGTCAAAGCCCAAGTCGCCAGGGCGGCACTTGCCCAGCATGGGGTTGAGGTTGGCTCCGTCATAATACATGAGACCGCCACACTCGTGCACCATGGCTGCGATTTTGGCAATGTTATATTCCACAAGACCCAAAGTGTTGGGGTTGGTCATCATCATGCCGGCAATGCTGTCGTCGAGCAGTTCCTTGAGTGAGTCGAGATCGATAGTTCCGTCGGGACGGCTCTTCACCTCAATCACGTCAAGTCCACACACAGCCGAGCTGGCAGGATTGGTGCCATGTGCGCTGTCGGGGATAATGATTTTGGTGCGTTTGTGGTCGCCACGGCTGGCATGATAGGAGCGAATGATCATGAGGCCAATGAGCTCGCCATGGGCACCGGCATAGGGGTTGAGTGTAAACTCGCTCATGCCTCCCAGCTCGGCAAGGCTCGTCTGCAGGTTATAGTAAACCTCCAGTGCACCTTGTGCTGTTTCGGGAGCTTGCATGGGGTGCAGGCCGGTGAAGTCGCGGTGGGCAGCAATTTCCTCATTGATTTTGGGATTATACTTCATGGTGCAAGAGCCCAGAGGATAGAAACCTGTGTCAACGCCAAAGTTGTTGTTGCTCATGTTGGTGTAGTGACGCACCACTGTGAGTTCATCAACCTCGGGCAGGGCAGGAGCTTCGCCTCGCATGATGCTTTGAGGCATGTCGGCCAGCTTGAATTCGGCCATTTCGTTCTTTGGAAGAGAGTAACCTTTGCGTCCTTCTTTTGAAAGTTCAAAAATCAGTTTTCCGTAAAAAATATTATTCATTGTCAACTCCTCCCTTTTTTAGATTAAACTATTGCAACTCGACACAATCAAGTCGATGTCTTCTTTAGTGTTGGCTTCGGTCACGCACACCAGCAAGGTGTCGGGGGCAATTTTCACGCCAAATTGGGCACCTTGAATTTCGCGCAACTGCTGTTGCAAGTGGTCGATGTCGCCATCAACCTTCACTGCAAATTCATTGAGGAATGGTTGCTCGGGGAAGGCCATGTGGAACTTGCCGGTTTTGCACAGCTGCTCGGCCATGTAGTGGGCGCCACTATAGCTCATCTCGTTCACTTCCTTGAGGCCTTGCTTGCCCATGAGCGACATGTAGATGGTCACATAAAGCGCCATCAGGCTCTGGTTGGAACAAATGTTGCTACTGGCTTTCTCACGACGTATGTGTTGCTCGCGAGCTTGCAGGGTGAGCACAAAGGTGCGCTTGCCATCGAGGTCTTTGGTTGCACCCACGATGCGTCCGGGCATTTTGCGTATGAGCTTGTTGGTCACACACATGTAGCCCACATAGGGGCCACCATAGTTCAGAGGCAAGCCCAAGCTTTGACCATCGCCAACAGCGATGTCGGCTCCCCACTCGCCCGGAGTTTTAATCACGCCCAGTGTGCTTGCCACGCCATTCATGATAAACAAAGCCTTGTGGTCGTGGCACAAGTCGGCCCAGCCTGTGTAGTCTTCAACAATGCCATAGAAGTTGGGGGCGGCAACAATCACGCCGGCCACGTCGTCTTTGGCAATTTTCTCTTCAAAGTCTTTGCGGCTTGTCACGCCATTTTCTTCGGCAATTTCTTCGATAATCACGTTTTGAAACTTAGCGTAGGTCTTCACCACGCGTGTCACAGCAGGATTCATGGTTGCCGAAATGAGCACCTTGTTGCGCTTCTTTGAGGTAGCATTGGCAATCATCATCGCCTCGGCTGTGGCTGTGCAACCGTCATACATCGAGGCGTTGCTCAGTTCCATGCCGGTGAGCTCGGCCATCATGCTCTGATATTCAAAGATGTAGTGCAGGGTGCCTTGCGAAATTTCGGCTTGGTAGGGGGTGTAGGAGGTGAGAAACTCACTGCGCTGAATGATTTGTTGAATCACGGCAGGGCTATAGTGGTTGTAGAAACCTGCGCCCACAAAGCATTTGAGGGTTTGGTTGCTCTTGCCCAATTCGTTGAAGTAGTTGCGAATTTCTTGTTCGCTCATCGACTCAGGCAAAGCATAGTCGCCTTTAAACTGGAGTTCTTCGGGAATGTCCTTGTACAAGTCGTCAAGGCTCTTTTTTCCACAAGTCTCCAGCATTTGCTTGATGTCGTCTTCGGTGTGTGAAAAAAATTTAAATGCCATTTTACTATGATGAGAATGGATAGTTGTTTGTAAAAAAAAAACGAAAAAAGGGAAAATGAAAACCTTGTTGATTCATGCCACAAGGCTTTCACACCC
>CAMYCE010000132.1 GCA_947254205.1 uncultured Prevotellaceae bacterium | reverse complement strand
CATTGAAAATGTTGCTTCAGTACCAGTCAATTCTGTTCAAACTCAACGAGGTTGCAGTGGAGTCAAATTGCTCCATGACCCGAAAATAATCCCCCAAAAGGAGTGAGTCTCTCAGATTTAATTTGTATCTTCGCCATGTCTATCGTCAGATTCTCTTGTTTTTTTTGCAACACTAAGATAAGTGAAAATTCTGACATGGCAGAATCCTGAGCAACTTTTTGTTGCTCAGGCACTTAAAAAGTTTAATTTATAATAGTGTTGCGGAATTAAGGAAAAACTAAAAAATCCATATGTATATTTGGGTGTATTAAAATAATACACCCCAATATTTAATTAAAAACAAATGTATAGCATAATAGACTATTTAGAAAACGGAGTTAGTTTTCTAAACAATATAATACGCACACGACACAAAAAGTTATCATCTTTGATGATTTATTCCACATCACTTTGTCAATCACGGTGTAAACATTGCTCTATTTGGAAAAAGCCAATAGAGCATTTATCATTATCGGACATCATTCAGATAATGTCGAGCAGGTGTGTGACCAAGCGAACAACCGTCGGTCTGGAGGGGGGGGAATTTATTTTACATCCTGAAGCCGATGCAATACTGAACTGGTTTCACAACAACCATACAAACTACACCCTGCTATCAAATTGCCTTGCACCTGCTAAAGTTATTGAGGCTGTAAAAAAATACCAACCTAAACACCTATATATTTCCTTAGACGGAAACAGAGAAACATATAAAATTCTAAGAGGGCGTGACGGACATGACAAGGTTATTCAAGTGGTGGAAAGTTGCAAGGATATTGTTCCCATTTCGTTTATGTTCTGCCTTACTCCATGGAACACGTTTGAGGACATGGACTATGTTATTCAGCTTGCCAAACACTATAACATTGATGTCAGAATAGGTATTTACAATACGATGGATTTCTTTGACACCACCGAGGATTTAATGGAGGTTGGAAATGATTATATCAAAAAGATTCCGCAATCAATCCATAATACACAGGAAAATTTTGACTTTGTGGCTCTGTACGATGAATGGAAAAGAGGAAACCTACGCCTAAGATGCCATAGTATATACAATGAACTGGTAATCCATTCCAATGGGAATGTTCCTCTATGCCAAAATCTGGACGTGGTTCTCGGTAATATTCACAATAATACTCTTGACGAAATCTTCAATTCACGAAAAACAGCCAAGATACAATGCGAGCATTCCCATAACTGCAATAAATGCTGGATTAACTATCATCGAAAATTCGACATAATACTTCTCCGTGCTGCGGAGAGGTTCTTCCCTAAAAGGCTTATCGAAGCGTTTTACGGGAAATATCAGTGGACAGCTGACAACAAATGTACATATAGCAAATATTTCAAAGGATTAAACCAGTATAAATGATAGATATTCAGAAAATTATCAGACTCTACAAACGTAGAAGGGATAACAAATATCTCTCCGACTGTTACGAGAAGAATTTTGCAATAGTTGGTTTTGGGAACCACACTATCCACAACCTTTTCCCTGTTATTCAATTCCTGCAAATCAATGTGAAATATGTATGCTGCTCTTCCACGAGAAAGGCAGAACTTATAGGACAAAAATTCAAGGGCATAATAGGAACGACATCCATAAGTGATATTCTCAATGACGAAACGGTCGCGGGAGTGTTTGTTTCGGCCACACCTACCTCTCATTTTGAGATTGCATCGGAGGTCATTAAGTCGGGGAAGGCTCTTTTTATAGAGAAGCCGCCTTGCCTGTCTTTAAGAGAACTGAACGACCTTATAGACACACAAAGGCGATATGGATCTAATAGCACTGTTGTCGGAATGCAAAAAAGATACTCTCCGCTTGTTTCCAAACTAAAAAAGGAAATAAAAGGCAGGGGATTAAACAGTTACAGCCTTCGTTACCAAACAGGATTATATCCTGAGGGCAATGAGGTGTATGATTTGTTTATACACCCCATCGACTTGGCTATTTTTCTTTTTGGAGAGGCTAAAATTTTGGCGATACAGAAAATCAAAAGCAAAAAGAAAGGAGGAGTTACCTATCTATTGATGTTGCAACATGCCAATATCATCGGTACGCTGGAATTATCTACACTCCATTCTTGGAAAGATGCCTGTGAAAATATCAGAGTTAATACGCAAGATGGAACGTATGAAATAGACCAGATGGAGCAACTGACGTTTGTGTCATCGGTGCGCACCATCGGAGGAATACCTATCGAAAAAGTGCTTTCCACCAAATCAACCAACGAGTTTCTTTTATCAAGAAACAACTTTAATCCCATTTTGACAAACAATCAGGTTTACACGCAGGGATATTTTAACGAGATAAAGAAATTTGCGGAAATGACGGAACGGAAGATTGATGCAGATGAAGAGAGCAAGATGGGCTTCATGTCGCTGCGTTCCACATACGCTATATTAGAAGAATTAAACAACATAAGATAAAAAAAGAAAACATTTATTGACGTCGAAATCCAATATTGTCGCCTTGTTTAATCATATTTCTCTATCAGCCTATCCCTATCTTTTGAAATCTTGCTATCGGTGATTTGAGCATAAACACGTGTGCCGGCAATGGAGGCATGGCGCTACACGCGTGAGATTACTTTTTTTTTGGCTCGGTTGGCACAAATTGTTAACTTTGTGCTCTATAACTAAATTGATGACTTGTGAAAGAGAACCCAATCAACGTGTTTCGACTCAAGCACCCGGTGATGAGCAATGCGCTCATTGCCCTTGTGGTGTTGCTTGCCGGTGGCTATGCCTGCTTGATGATGCTCGACATTTTCACCAATCACGGGCAAGAGGTGAAAGTGCCCGATGTGCGCTACAAGCCCTATACCGAAGCTATAAGCCTCATCGAAGATGCCGGTTTGCACTATGAGATTGACTCGATATATAACGAAGACTACCGCCCCGGGGTGGTGATTGACCAAAGTCCAAACTCGGGGACGATGGTGAAAGCCACGCGCACGGTTTACCTCACGGTGAACATGACCACCCCTCCCAAGGTGCAACTGCCCAAGGAGCTCTCCGACATGCCTGGCTCTGATGGGGTCACGATGCTCAAGTCGCTGGGATTCCGCAACGTGAACACCGACACCATTGCCTCCGACAAGCTGGGCTTGATAATTCATGTGTCGGTCAACGGGCATCGAGTGGCTTTGGGCTCAAGGGCAGCCTTGAATGCTCGCATCACACTCTCGATTGGCGATGGCAGCATGGACACTCAAGAATATGACCCGCTGGGCGACTTGCAACGCGACTCGCTCATTCAGGAGCAACTCAAAAAGGGCATTCTCAACCTTGAGCAAGACTCCAACGAGGTGACACCCCACATTGTGCAGTGACCTCTCTATCGGTTAAAAGTGAAAAGCATGAGCGAGGAAATCAACGACATCTTTGACGACGAGCAAGAGCCACACGACTGTGGCCCACTGGCCACGCGTGGCGAGATTGCCGAACCCGACTTTAGCGAGAATGGGCGTGACTATTGGGAGCACTATCGCTTTGAGGTTGAAAAGGGGCAAGAACTGTTGCGCATCGACAAATATCTCACCGAGAAGGTGAAGGGCACCTCGCGCAACCGCATTCAAAATGCTGCCGAGGCAAGTTGCATCAGGGTGAACGGCAGGGCTGTGAAGTCGAACTATCGTGTGCACCCGGGCGACTCGATTGTGATTGTGATGGACCGCCCTCGCTATGAAAACGAGATTGTGGCACAAGACATTGCGCTCAACATCGTGTATGAAGACAGCGAGTTGCTGGTGGTGAACAAGCCTGCCGGCATGGTGGTGCACCCCGGGCACGGCAACTACGACGGCACACTGGTGAACGCACTGGCATGGCACTTTAAAGACAACCCCGACTATGACGTGACCGACCCTCGCATGGGGCTGGTGCACCGCATCGACAAAGACACATCGGGATTGCTGGTGGTGGCCAAGACGCCACGTGCCAAAACCTCGCTGGGACTGCAATTTTTCAACAAAACCACCAAGCGGCAATATGTGGCAGTGGTGTGGGGGCAAATGAAGGAGCTTGACGGCACCGTTGAGGGCAACATTGGGCGCAGTGTGCGCGACCGCCTGCTCATGTGTGTCTACCCCGATGGCGACATGGGCAAGCATGCCGTGACCCACTATCACACACTCGAAAACTTGGCTCACGTGGCAGTGGTGAGATGCCAGCTCGAAACGGGACGCACCCACCAAATCAGGGTGCACATGAAGCACATTGGGCACCCACTATTTAACGATGCCCGCTATGGTGGCGACAAAATTTTGCGTGGCAACACATCGGGCAGCTACCGCCAGTTTATTGAGCACTGCTTCAACACTTGCCCACGCCAAGCCCTGCACGCCAAAACCTTGGGCTTTGTGCACCCCACCACGGGGCAAATGATGGACTTTGACAGCGAAGTGCCTGCCGACATGCAAGCCCTCATCGACCGTTGGCGTGGCTACACCGCCTCACTACCCTAAAGCCCCCCCACACACTGGTGCCATTTTATAACAACCAATTTCACAAATTAAACAAACCTGCACGCGCGATTGCCCCATGAGAGGCGATGCCGTTGTGAATTTTAACCCCAATCGGTCATTAGGTCGCAATAAGAAAATATCTTAGGCTTTTC
>CAMYCE010000131.1 GCA_947254205.1 uncultured Prevotellaceae bacterium | reverse complement strand
AGATTGCCTCTTGTCTCGTGGGCTCGGAGATGTGTATAAGAGACAGGAATGGAGGTTCAATCGATTCCTATACTATAGGTCTTAACTATGGTTTCAATAAATATGCTCTCGTGATGCTGGGCTACACCTATCATCACATCGAGAAAGATGCTTTGCCACACGATAAAGACGTTCACATGGCACAAGCACGATTGCAATTCACTTTCTAAATTTTCATTTAGATATAGGGAGCAGGGGGCAAGATAGAAACACTTGCAACCTGCTTTTTCTTGTTACATCATGCGCTTGAGCACATTGTAGCTGGGCAATATGCCAAGCTCCCCGGCTTTGCTCAAGTCGGAAACGCCACGCTCTTTATTGCCAAGTTTCAAATACATGAGACCGCGATTATAGTAGGCCTCGGCAAAGTCGGGTTTAATAGTGATAGCCTCGTTATAGCAACTGATGGCTGCAGTGTAGTTTTGCAAGAGAAGGTGCACATTGCCTTTGTTGTAGATGGCATATACGTTTTTAGGCGAGAGCTTGAGCACTTCTTCAAGATCGGCAAGCACATCGGCAAGTTGCCGACTCGATTCCTTGCTATGCAGCATCGAGGCCGCTTGAAGATCATTGCCAGTAGAATTTAATGCTTTAGCTTCGCGCTTGGTGATTAGATATTGCATATAGTGGGCATCGGCTTTGAGAAAATGTGCCAGTGCAAAATCAGGATTCATTTCCAATAATTTGTTGGTATCATGGATAGCACTTTCAGGATTTTTTACCATCATGTAGTCGAGTGCTCTTGCAAAGTAGTCGATAGCTCTGGGTTGAGCCATGGCCAACATTCCATTATAATATTCAATGCTTGCAAATCGCTCATTAAATTCTTGTTCGGTGAGCTGTATTTCATCGGGCGAGATAGCAAGAAGCATGGGCAACAGATGGGTATCATTGACACGGGTCACCTCTTTCATATAGTGTGTCTTGCCATTTAGTTTATTGATTTGGCTATAGTAGCTCAATCTAAACATGGGAGCAGGGTCAATCTCTACATTGCTATTTTGAATGTGTCCACGGGTGCGATTGTCATATTCTGGCTTCAAATCATTGGCAGTAGAAACGGTGAGCAATGAGTTGAATTTTTGTGTAATGTCGTCTTCGCTTTCGGGTTGGCTCATGCCACTTTGAGCTTGTTGAGCCCGTTGCTCCATTTTCTTTTCCAACCTGCGTGCTTCAACTTGTGCAGGGTTGAATGTAGCCACCTTTATTCCCTTTTTCTTGAAAATGGCAATAGCAGTTTCGGTGTCACGTTGGCTACCTTTTTGGTCTCCATATTGTCGCTTTGCCTCGGCTCGTGCCATATATCCCGATTCAAATCGAGGATATTTCTTTAATATGAGGTCATAGTCATGCACAGCTTTTCTATATTGCTGGGTGCGCAAATAGAGTTGTGCTCGGTTATATAGAGCCAAAAAGTTGTTGGGGTCGAGTTGAAGCACAGTGGTGAGGTCGGCTATCGATTTAGCGTCCTCTCCCACTTCGGCACTCAGCAATGCTCGGTCATAGATGGCTGTTGTGTTGCTTGGATTGAGTCCAATGGCATAGTCATAGTCGCTCATGGCTCCAAAATAATCATCGAGACGATACTTGATGAAGGCTCTGTTGATAAAATGGTCGGCAACCTGTGGCTGAAGTTTAATCAGCTCGTTCATGTCGGTAAGTGCAGCCGAGTCGTTTTTGTTGAAGCGGGCATTGATTTCGGCTCTAAGTGCATAGGCATAGGCTGAGTTTTTAGAGATAGTGAAACTTTGATTCACATAGTCGAGGGCCTGCAATGTGTCTTTTTGAGCAAGACTGAGTTGAGCAAGGCCTAAATATACACGTTCGTTTTTAGAATCAACTTTTAGCAGGTGTTTAAAAGCCGTGTCGCAACGCTCATATTCTTTGATTTCAAGCAAACAGATAGCTCGATTCATTAAAAATATTTTATTGTCGGGACGCATCGACAGCCCCTTGTCATAGTCGGTGATTGCTTCTTTAAACTTGCGTTGATTTTGACGGGCAACACCACGCACTTGATAGGCATCAACGATAAAAGGGTTACGCTCAATGCATAGTGTAGCATCGGTTTCGGCTCCTTTGTAGTCTTCCAAGTCAATTTTGGCAACCGAGCGATAGAAGTATGGCTCTGCCATATAGGGTTTTGCCTTAATCACTTGGTTGAAGTATTGAATTGATAGAATGTAATCTTCAAAAAACAGGGCATTACGTCCAATATTCATGACTTGCTCGGTGTTGATTTGAGCTTTAAGGCCCAAGCTTGCACAAGTCATTGCAATGAGCAAAAGTATGTGTGTTGTTTTACGGAATTCAAGCATAGTGTAAAGAAATCTTCAATAGCTACAAAAATAGCACATCGGTGTTGAGCCTGAGCTTTGATTTACATTGGTTTTAACGTAGTTTATTGCAATTTCAAGCTTTTTGAGAACTAAGTTTCTCTTGTAGCTTGATAATTTCGTCGCGATATTGTGCCGCTTCAAGAAAATCCATTCGTTTGGCAGCTGCCACCATTTCGCTTTTGAGGTGTTCAATTGCTTTTTCCAAGCTCTGCCCACTCATGTAGGCTACAACAGGGTCGGCTGCAATGCCTGTGGAGCTATCAAACTCGGCTGCAATTTGGTGTTGCAAGCCGGAGTATTCGGTCACATTGTTTTCATATCGTGCCCGAGTGTGCTTCACCGTTGCATCGGCAGGCATCATGTCGGTATCCACACCAATGATGGCATTTCTCGCCTTGATAATAGCTTGTGGCGTGATATGGTGCTCTTCGTTATACTTTAATTGAATGGTGCGTCGACGCTCGGTTTCGTCAATGGTTTGTTGCATCGACTCGGTGATGGTGTCGGCATACATAATGACCACACCATTCAGGTTGCGTGCAGCCCGGCCTGCCGTCTGCGTGAGGCTACGTCGGCTGCGCAAGAAACCCTCTTTGTCGGCATCAATAATGGCAACAAGCGACACTTCGGGCAAGTCAAGCCCTTCACGCAGGAGGTTCACTCCCACAAGCACATCAATGGCCCCTGCCCTCAGGTCATCAAGAATTTGAATGCGGTCCATGGTTTCAACATCGCTGTGCATGTAGGCACATCGAATGTCGAGCCGTGCTAAATAGTTGCTGAGCTCTTCGGCCATGCGCTTGGTGAGAGTTGTCACCAAGGTGCGCTCGTGGTGGTCGATGCGCAGTTGTATTTCCTCGATGAGGTCATCGATTTGTCCTTGCGAGGGGCGTATCACAATTTGTGGGTCAAGCAAGCCTGTGGGTCTGATGATTTGCTCGGTCACCACTCCCTCGCAGCGTTGCAACTCATAGTCGGCAGGAGTGGCACTCACATAGATGGTTTGCCCTGTGAGCGACTCAAACTCATTGAAAGTCAATGGACGATTGTCGACAGCAGCTTGTAATCTAAAGCCATAGTTCACCAAGTTGATTTTTCGGCTTTGGTCGCCACCATACATGGCCCTGATTTGAGGCACTGTCACATGGCTTTCATCAATAATAGTCAAAAAATCGTCGGGGAAAAAGTCGAGAAGGCAAAACGGTCTGTCACCAGGCGAACGACCATCAAAATAGCGAGAGTAGTTTTCTATTCCCGAGCAGTAGCCCACTTCTTTAATCATCTCAATGTCATACTCTACTCGCTCACGCAATCGCTTGGCCTCGGCAGGGCGATTCTCTCGATAGAACGCCTCTACTTGGTCGCCAAGGTCAACGGCGATTTGATTGATCACGGCCCCGAGGGTGGCTTTGTTGGTCACAAAAGCATTGCCCGGGAAAATGCTAAAACTATTCTCGTTGCGAATGGGCATTTGGCTATGGTAGTCGAGAAACTGTATTTGTTCTATCTCGTTGCCCCAAAAAATCACTCGCAAAATAAACTCTTCGTTTGACAGGGCAATATCGACGGTGTCGCCCTTAACTCTAAAAGTGCCCGGAGGCAGATTCATCTCGTTGCGCGAGTAGAGCGCATCGACAAGCCGGCGCAAAAACTCATCGCGTCCAATGTTTTGTCCAACTTTGATTTCAATCGTGTTTTCTTTGATGCTTGTGGGGTTGCCCATGCCATAGATGCAACTCACCGACGACACCACCACAATGTCTCTCCTACCCGATTGCAGGGCAGCAATAGTGGAAAGGCGCAGTCGCTCAATTTCATCGTTGATAGCAAGATCTTTTTCGATATATTTATCGACCGAAGGAATATAAGCCTCCGGTTGATAGTAGTCATAATAGCTCACATAGTAGTGTACCGAGTTTTCGGGAAAAAAACTTTTAAACTCGCTATATAATTGAGCTGCAAGCGTTTTGTTGTGTGATAAAATGAGGGTTGGGCGACCTGTATTGGCTACAATATTGGCCATTGTAAAAGTTTTTCCCGAACCTGTCACGCCCAAAAGCGTTTGCGAGGTCACTCCATCATTCACACCTTGTGTGAGTTCGGCAATGGCTTGTGGCTGATCGCCTGTGGGGCTATATTCAGAATGCAGTTTAAATTCCATGAGCACAGAATGAAATTAAATTACAAAGTTAACTAAGCCAAGTGTTTTTACCAAGCCAAAACCTGTTAAGCAGCCTGCGTAGATTCAACTTCAAAATGCAACTACGTTTGCAAATTTAAGTAAAAGGTCT
>CAMYCE010000130.1 GCA_947254205.1 uncultured Prevotellaceae bacterium | reverse complement strand
AGACAACACATCATCATGTTACAGATAAAAGACTTGCATGCCTCAATCGAAGGCAAAGAAATATTAAAAGGCATCAACCTCACCATCAATCCCGGCGAAGTGCACGCTATCATGGGCCCCAACGGGTCGGGCAAGAGCACATTGAGCGCAGTGCTCACCGGCAACCCTGCCTATACCGTGACAGGTGGCACAGCCATGTTTAATGGCAAAGACCTGCTGGAACTCGCTCCCGAAGACCGTGCCCACGAGGGACTGTTTTTGAGTTTTCAATATCCCGTTGAAATTCCCGGCGTGTCGATGGTCAACTTCATGAGAGCCGCCATCAACGAGAAGCGCAAATACTATGGTCAAGAGCCACTGGGTGCCAGCGACTTCTTGAAACTCATGCGTGAAAAACGCGCTGTGGTGCAACTCGACAACAAGCTGGCATCGCGTGCCGTGAACGAGGGCTTCTCGGGTGGCGAGAAAAAGCGCAACGAGATTTTCCAGATGGCCATGCTGGAACCCAAGTTGAGCATTCTCGACGAAACCGACAGTGGCCTCGACATCGATGCCCTGCGCGTGGTAGCCTTTGGCGTGAACACGCTCAAAACCAGCAACAATGCCACTATCGTCATCACCCACTACCAGCGATTGCTCGACTACATCAAGCCCGACTTTGTGCATGTGCTCTACAAGGGACGCATTGTGATGAGTGCCGGCCCCGAACTGGCACTGCAACTCGAAGAAAAAGGTTATGACTGGATTAAGGAACAAGTCGACAAGCAAGAAAAATAATAGTCATGACAGCACTACAACAATATATCGACCTCTTCAACGAGCACCGCAAAGCCTTTGAATCGCAGTCGCCTGCCTCACTCAACGCATTGCGCGACCGTGCACTCAAAGCACTGCAAGGAGCCTCGCTCCCTCGCCGAGGGCAAGAGGACTATGAGGCAACCGACATGGAGAGCCTTTTTGCACCCGACTATGGGGTGAACATGAACAGGGTGGCATTTCAAGCCGACCCCAACCATCCCTTTCGTTGCGACGTGCCCGGCATGAGCACTTGCCTCTACTACTTCTACAACGACATTTTGCACCGCAGCCACACAGCCCAAAAGGCTGCCGGCGACATGGTGATTGAATCGTTTGCCGAGGCTCAGCGCAACCACCCCGAAATTCTCAAGCAATATTTGGGCTCGGTGGCAAGTCTCGACCACCCCGAAGTGGCACTCAACACACTGCTCGCGCAAGATGGCATGCTCGTCTACATTCCCGATGGCGTAGTTTCGGACAAACCCATTCAACTCATCAACATCTATCATGCTCTTGCCCCCGTCATGGCATTGCGCCGCATCTTGATTGTTGTGGGCGAAAACGCAAGTGGGCGCATGCTGGTGTGTGACCACTCACAATCTTCCAATGTTGACTTCTTGGGCAGTCAAGTGGTTGAAATCGTTGCACTCAAGGGAGCGACGTTCGACTACTACGACCTCGAAGAAACGGGAAGCAACGTGCACCGCGTGTCGTCGGTTTTTGTCGACCAGCACGAGGGTTCCAATGTGCTCATCGATGGCATGACACTCACCAATGGCATCACTCGCAACGACTTCTATGTGAACGTGAATGGCGAGCATGCCGAAACCCACCTGCTGGGCATGGCCATTGCAGGCAACGAGCAACACATCGACAACCACACCTTTATTGGGCACAACGCCCCACGCTGCGATAGCAACGAGATGTTTAAATATGTGATAGGCGACCACGCTGTGGGAGCCTTTGCCGGCAAAGTGCTGGTGAAGCCGGGCTGCCCGCGCATCAATGCCTATCAGGGCAATCGCAACATCGTGTCGTCGACCACAGCCAAAATGTACACCAAGCCACAGCTTGAAATCTACACCGACGACGTGAAATGCTCGCATGGCTCGGCCATTGGCCAACTCGACGAAGAAGCCCTCTTCTACATGCGCACCCGTGGCGTGTCGCTCAGCCATGCCCGCATGTTGCTCATGCAGGCCTTTGTGAGCGATGTAATCGACGGCATACGCCTTGAGCAACTCAAAGATCGCTTGCACCACTTGGTAGAGAAGCGATTTAAGGGCAATCTGGCCATGTGCAGTGAGTGCAACCATGCACATTGTGGCAGTCACAAAATTGAAAAGAAAAACAAATAGTTCATCACAATATGGTTCAAGCATTGGATATAGAAAAAATCAGGGCACAATACCCCATTTTGCAACGTGAAATCGAAGGTCGCCAGCTCGTTTATCTCGACAACGCCGCCACATCGCAAGCCCCTCGTTGCGTGGTAGAAGCCATTGATGACATGTATTACAAGCACAAGGCCAATGTGCACCGTGGCGTGCACACCATCTCGCAAGAAGCTACCGACTTGGTCGAAGCCACACGCGAGAAAGTGAGAGCCTATATAGGAGCCGACTCCACCCAAGAGGTGATTTTCACCCGTGGCACAACCGAGAGCATCAACCTCGTGGCATCGTCGTTTGGCGACATGCTCTATAATGGCGATGAAATCATTCTCACCACCATGGAGCATCACAGCAACATTGTGCCTTGGCAATTGATTGGCAACCGCAAGCGCATACGCACCCGAGTTGTGCCCATCAACGACAAGGGCGAACTCGACCTTGCCGCCTATGAAGACATGTTCACCGATGCCACACGCTTTGTGTCGCTCGCCCATGTGAGCAACGTGCTGGGCACTATCAACCCCATCAAAGAGATGATAGCCATAGCCCACAAGCATGGTGTGCCCGTGCTTGTTGACGGAGCACAAGCCATGCCACACATGAGGGTTGATGTGAAAGAACTCGACTGCGACTTCTATGCCTTTTCAAGCCACAAGATGTATGGACCCGTGGGCATTGGCGTGCTCTATGGCAAGAAACACTGGCTCAACACCATGGCCCCCTATCAAGGTGGTGGTGAAATGATTGGCAATGTCACCTTTGAACGCACCTCATTTGCCGAGTTGCCATTCAAGTTTGAAGCCGGCACACCCGACTATGTGGGAGTGGCAGCACTGGGTGCCGCTATCGACTATCTCACAAGTTTGGGCATTGAGAACATTGCTGCCCATGAGGCTACACTGCTCCATGAGGCCACCCAACAACTTCAGGAGATTGAGGGAATGCGCATCTTTGGCACAGCCGACCACAAAGGGGCTGTGATCTCCTTTTTAGTGGGCAACATCAGCAGCTACGACATGGGCTTGATTCTCGACAAGATGGGCATTGCCGTGCGCACCGGGCACCACTGCGCCCAACCACTCATGCAACGCTATGGAGTGCAAGGCATGGTGAGAGCCTCATTTGCAGTCTACAACACCCTCGACGAGGTGACTCGCCTTGTTGAGGCTGTGAAACGCGCCACAGCCATGTTTTAAACCCACAATCCACACAAGAGTGCTAATCATAAAAAATAGCGGAGGCATCACTGCTTCCGCTATTTTGCATTGAGAGTCCTCGAGTGACGAGTGCTCTACAAATGCACATTAAAATCACTACTAAGAATATTTTCATTTCATCCATTAAGTCTAAAAAATCCCTAAATATCTCCAATTAAAACCCTATTAGTGCTTTGTTAAATACAAAATAAATAAAAAAATATCTATTTTGCAAATTTTTAGCCAACAAAAGTTATAATTTGTAAGAAAAATATCATCTTTTTTCTTATCCCTCATGATTACTTTGGGGAGAGAGCTTATCGACCATTGATGCACTTGAGCAAAACCGACAAGCCACAAAATGAAATCACAATGGCAATTTTGTTGCGCAACCGCACATGAGGGTCAAACAAGCTACGCAACCTCAACCGCTTAATCTCGTGCCAACTTCTATCAACAATATAGCGATAACGAGGGTCGTGGAGAGGCACCAGCCGCAACATGTTGAAACAAGCACTGAGCTTGCGACTGCACACGGCTCGCAAAAATTGCGGATACTCTCGCTTGGCACGAGCCTCAATCACGTCCATCACATCGAGCACATCGGCACGCTTTGTCGAGAAATGCCCAAGCAGGCTTGAGCTGTGCCAGCGATAGTAATAGAGCTTTTCGCTCGTGATGGCCACACATTTCATGAGCAAAAACAAAGGCAAGGCCAAGGCCAAGTCCTCATATATCAAGCCATGCTCAAAGCGCAGGTTTTCAAAGATCGAAGCTTTAAAAAGGCGGCCCCAAGGCGAGTGCGTGATGCCGTTTTGATAAAAAATCTTTTTTATTGCAACATCGCAAGAAAAAGTTGCATAGCGCAATTTTCCTTGCTCATTGCAAGGCTGACCCGATGGTGGAGTTTCTAAAAAATCTACCCAACCACATATTGCCACATCGGCTTGCGAGCTATTGAGCACGCTAAGCAATCGAGCTATATAGCAAGGAGCCACACTGTCGTCGCTGTCGATAAAAGCAATATATTGCCCCGTGGCACTATCAAGTGCCGTGTTGCGGGCACTCGACGGACCTTGATTGCTTTGATGAATCACGTGAATGCGAGAATCACGCGTAGCCCACTCGTCGGCTATGTTGCCACTCTTGTCGGTGCTTCCATCATCAACCACAAGTATTTCAAGATTGCTATAGCTTTGCTCTACCACACTTTTTAAGCAAAGAGGCAGATATTGGGCCACATTGTAGACCGGAATAATGATCGATATGAGAGGATCGGACTTCAAGTCAATCTTGATTGTTTAATGCAAGGTTAATTCACTTTAAAAAACATTTTTATTTCACAAATATACATATATATCGCAAAATTCACAACTCTTTTTAAAGCTTTTTCGGCAAAGCAACTTTAACCCAAATCGGTCATTAGGTCGCATGAAGATAATATTTTGGGCTTTTCTTCATCTT
>CAMYCE010000129.1 GCA_947254205.1 uncultured Prevotellaceae bacterium | reverse complement strand
AGATTGCCTCTTGTCTCGTGGGCTCGGAGATGTGTATAAGAGACAGGGATTGGGGGCTACATACACCTTGCTGTAATCGGCCAAGGGATCTACATAGTCGGAGAAATACTGTTGCACGCCGGTGGGGGTTACAATAAACATGGAGTTGTTGTCGGTGTTGCAACACATTTGATACACCACGTTTGAAATCAACGAGCTATTCTCGGTGGTGAAGTGATGAAGCACAGCCGAGCAGTCTTCGGTGAGCACATAAATGCCTGCGTTGTCGGTTCCCACCCACTTGCGATTGAAGTTATCTACCGCTACACAATACACCGTTGTGCCATCAAGTTCATGAGGGCAAGTGACAACGGGGTTGTCGCTGAGTGCATCTTGCGCTTTCAAGAAAGCCAAACCACCTGTTGTGCCAATGCAAAAGTTGTCTTTATTATCGGCTACCAAGGCATAGATATAGGTCCATGTGAACGTTGCACCATTGCGAGAAGTGAGCGACTTTACTGCATTTTGGCGTTTCACAACCCCATCGGTCACATTATCACTGGTTTGCCAAAACACAAGATTTCCTTTATAGTCACCATTACTTGCAGCCTTGATATTGGTTTCTTTTGAAATGGCTAAAACCGAACGTTTGAAAACATTGGCTTCATTTAATCCCTTCACATCAAATTTCACCCAATCATTTTTACTTGGTTGTGTGTTTGACAATTTTGATTTAGGCAAAACCTTAACCGGCATAGGATTCGGAACCGGAGAAGTGCTTGTGTGCACTGCCCAAAGATTGCCTTGAGAGTCAAAGCCCAAAGCAGGCTTGCGGGGAGCAAAAGGAGCATTTTGATTACTCCACCGAGTCACAACCTTATTGTTGGTTACCTTAAAAACGCCTATGATGCGAGCTGCAATATAATAGGTGTCGGAGGTATCACTCGGAGCGATACAAGGCCAATACCAACCTTGACCTGTTGCACCCTCGGGATTAGCTTTCTCCCATTTAGTTCCATCATAAGTCGACATTTCACACTCATTCGCAATTTTGTCAAGCACTCCATTATCGGAAGTATTTGCCAAATAAAGTTTGTGAATATTAGGGTTATAGGCCATCCACCATGGGCTTCCCACAATGCTAATGCTATTGGGCATATAGTAGGTTTCACGCGCCACACTGCTGTGAAGGCCTTTTTCGCTAATGCTCCACAACGTGCCATCACCATTAGGAGATGAGCCATATAGTTCTTTGCCTCCCTGCACTTTTTTCACTTTGCCGGTTGCATCGACCACAAGATAATAGCCCTTGACACGGTAATTGGCAATCACTCCACCATGAGCCTGAGTTATATTGTCGGGAATTCCTGCTTCGAGAGTTTTACCTGCAAAAGTAGCAGTTCCATTTTGATTAGGAGTCAATGTGTAGTAGATGAGCCCATTTTTACACCCCAGCACAAAACTATTATTAGACAACGACATGAGTTTGCCAGCCTGTATGCCTCTTTGTGCCTTAAAGTTGGAGAATGTTTCAAGTGTTGAGCCCAGCTTGGCATAGGCAAGCACACCATTGGGGTTGCTAAGCACCAGCCAATCGCCCACCTCAATCACCGAAGTCATCTTAACACTCAAGTTTTTTTGTTCAATGATTTTAAATGTCGACATATCCATCACAAGATAGCCAAAATCGGTGGCAATATAAGCCTTATTGCCGGCAAACGACACATCATTGATTGTCTTGGATTGCCACATCACCACATTTTTCACATCGGGCACATTCACAATGCTACCATCGGCTTGAATCACGTCGATATTGCAATCGTCATAGACAACAATGAGGCATTTTTTATCGTTGTTGTAGTAAATATCACTCACCAACAAGCCATGAAGTCCCGATTGCTGATTCAACACTTCTTGTTGCTTAGTCGTTTTGTCAAAACGATAAAGATTGTTGCTCACTGTGTAATAAACATGAGCATCAGCATCAACCAAGGTTTGAGCATTCTCAATCGAAAATCGTGAATGAGTTACCCACTTGCCAGCTCCCAGTTGGGCCATGGCCGACAGCGATAGTGTGAGAAGCAAAAGAAACAGCGTCTTTTTTATCATAATGGAAACGTTTTATTTTCAATAGATACTATATATAGATAGTAACGCAAAGTTATGTGTTAAATTGCAGAAAATCAAGACGAATGCTATAATTTCAAATTCACTACCTTATTATTGCCTGCCGCAGCGGCAAAACTAAAGGTGCACCACTGCCCTGTGACCTCGCTCTCGAAGCGCACACTATAGGTGCGGGGCTTTAAAAACGAAAATGCAGCCACTGCTTGGCACAGCACATCGCCATCACTTGTTACAACTCCTTTTTTTTCAACCAATTTCAACACATCGCCTGCTACCGAAGCCACAATATTCACACTTTCACCCTCGTGCAAGGGCACACAATTGTGTTGCAACAACACCAAGCCTCCTTCAAGAGCCGTGAGCTTGATGCACTCGCTCACTGCACTTTCAAGCAAGGGAGTGAGAGTCATTGCCACTATGTGGGAATGCACCGGTGGCTTGTCTTTGGGGCTAAAAAACACGCCCAAAAGCGCAAAAGCCACAACAAGCAATATTGTGTAGAATTCAATCGAGTTAAAATCCATAAGGTAGCAAATGGCGCATGTTTTTTTTGGGGGGGGGAGGAAACTAAAAAGGGCGTGGGAGCCTGCTCATTGAGCATTTTCTCCACACCCTCATTTTTTTCAACTCATGCCAAAACTTGCAAGTTTGGTCACTATGATTGGACCTTTCCTGCAGCCTCAACCCAGGCCGTGACCTCGGCTGCTGTGGTTTTAAGCCCCAATTTATATTTTTTATTGATTTCAAGTAAATCTTGGAAAAGCTTGCCCGGACGATCAAGCGCCCCCAAAGCCTCTACCGTGAGAAAACCTGCCTTTTGCACTGCAGGCACCCACTCGGCAGGCACTCCCACAGCCACATAGGCCTCAACCTTGTCGCGCTTGGCTACCTTTTCAGGACGCATTTGGGGGAACAACAGCACATCTTGAATGTAGCTGTTACCGGTCATGAGCATCACAAGACGGTCGATGCCAATGCCAATGCCACTTGTGGGAGGCATGCCATATTGCAACGAGCGCAAGAAATCCCAGTCGATAATCATGGCCTCATCATCGCCCTTGTCGGCAAGTCGCATTTGCTCAACAAAGCGTTCTTCTTGATCAATGGGATCGTTAAGCTCGCTATAGGCATTGGCAAGCTCTTTTCCATTGACCATGAGTTCAAAACGCTCGGTCAAGCCGGGCTTGCTGCGGTGCATCTTGGTGAGGGGCGACATTTCAACAGGATAGTCGATAATAAAAGTGGGCTGCACAAAAGTACCCTCGCAAAATTCTCCAAAAATTTCGTCGATGAGTTTACCTTTGCCAAAGGTTGAATCAATGCCCTCAATTTTGAGATCGACAGTGGCGATGTGGCGAATTTCTTCCTCGGTTTTGCCATTGAGGTCAAAGCCTGTTTTTTCTTTGATGGCATCGAGAATGGGCAATCGACGATAGGGTGCCTTAAAGCTGATTGTTTTGCCATCGATTTCGGTTTCGGGCTTACCATTCACAGCGACACATATTTTTTCGAGCATCTGCTCGGTGAAGCTCATCATCCAGTTGTAGTCCTTGTATTGAACATATAGCTCCATGCAAGTGAACTCGGGGTTGTGGTTGCGGTCCATGCCCTCGTTGCGGAAGTTCTTGCCAATTTCATACACACCCTCAAAACCACCCACAATGAGTCGTTTCAAGTAGAGCTCGGTGGCGATGCGCATATACATGTCGATGTTGAGCGCATTGAAGTGGGTGATAAATGGACGAGCACTGGCACCACCGGCAATGCTTTGCAAGGTGGGAGTTTCTACCTCGGTATAGCCAGCTCCATCAAGCACCGAGCGCAGGGTTTTGAGCACTGTGGCACGCTTGAGGAAAGTGTCTTTCACTCCATCATTGACAATCAGGTCGACATAGCGCTGGCGATAGCGCAACTCCGGGTCATCAAAGGCATCATAGGTGACGCCATCTTTTTGCTTCACCACAGGCAGTGGCTTGAGGCTCTTGCTCAACAGCTTGAGGCTCTTGCAGTGAACCGATATTTCACCCGTCTGGGTGCGAAACACGTGTCCGGTAATGCCCACAAAGTCGCCAATGTCAAGCAATTTCTTAAATACCTCGGTATAGAGCGATTTGTCTTCGTCGGGACACAGCTCATCGCGGTTGACATACACTTGAATGCGCCCTTTGGAGTCTTGAATTTCCATAAACGAGGCCTTACCCATGATGCGACGTCCCATGACACGCCCTGCCATGCTCACCTCGCGTGGCTCATCATCGTCGTTAAAATTAGATCTCACCTCTTCGCTCCAAGCGTTTACTACATATTCCTCGGCAGGATAGGGATCGATACCCAACTCACGAAGTCTACCGAGACTATTGCGCCTCACAATTTCTTGCTCGCTTAATTCTAAGATATTCATTTCTATGATAGTAATTCGATATTATTGAACCGCAAAGTTAATGAAAAAATGTGGAAAGTTAATAACCACACTTCGCTAAATGTGATTACACACACACGGCTCTTTCAAAACAAGGAGGCAAACACCGTTTTTACAGGTGTGCTTGCCTCCCTCTCAATTATTACCTCACCCTTTGCGCGGCGGTGAGGCGTGCAAAACTATGGGAACAGCACTTTCTTGGCTTTGCCGTTGCTCATTTTCACGATGTTCACCCCGCTTTGAGGCCGGCTGTGGCGACGGCCGTCGATGGTGTAGTAGCCCACAATGGTGGCCTCTTTCTCATCGGCAGGAGTCACGGCGACAGCGCCATGTGG
>CAMYCE010000128.1 GCA_947254205.1 uncultured Prevotellaceae bacterium | reverse complement strand
AAGAATTCACTTATCTTAGTGTTGCAAAAAAACAAGAGAATCCGACGATAGACATGGTGAAGATACAAATTAACTCAGAGAGACTCACTCCTTTTGGGGGGATTATTTTCGGGTCATGGAGCAATTTGACTCCACCTTGGCAGGTTCAATTGGCAAGTGCAAATTTAGCGAAAAGTTTGAAGAACTCCTTTTCTGGCGTGGAGAATCCGAGTTTTTTTCTTGACCTCAAGTTCAGGGCGGATTCCAGAAGCAACCTGCAAATAAATTTCAAACCAAAAACAAAAAAACTTTCGTCACAAAACAAGCCCTGTTGCTGGAAAATTCCGTGACCTCAAAGCATTCAACCGTGCTCGAAACAAATCATGGCAATAGCGACTTTCGTGCCTTGGCTCAAAATATCGAAGTTCTTTGCCCCCACCGTAAACACATGAAGTGAACCCCGAAAGTTGGGCATAACAACTTTCGGGGTTCACTTTACGATGATACACCCTCTATTTAGATAGATGTGTAGAAAACTTGCCAGCTATGATTACAACATGATTTTTAGCACTTGTTGTCGGCCATTGGTGGCAGTTGCAACAACAATAAATGTTCCATGACTCATGTGCAACACGCTATTGCTCACAGCATTAACATTCAGCTCTTGAACAAGCTCACCCGAAACGGCATATAATTTGAGCGATGTCGTTTCATGGGGCTTTAATGTCACAATTTGCTTGTTGATTGGGTCGTAAGAAATCAATAAATCCTCAAACGTTTCTTGCGAAACACCGGTATCTTCTTTGGGTTGTCCAATCACATCAATGTTCCACCCCTTGTCGGTGGCTATATAGCCATGAGCCTTATCGGCTTCCTCATTATTAACAACTTTGATGGTGCCACGAGTAACCGTTGGCAATGCCTCATAAACGGCATCGAGCATGGTGCTTGACAGCAAATTGACACGCAAGTCAACATAGTTTAAAGCCGGAAGCTCGCCCAACACCAACGTTTTCAGGCCGTTTTGTTTCAGTTCGAGTTCTTTGAGTGCTCCACACGAAGTCACCTTGAAACTTTCGATCTTATTTTTGCTCAAACGCAACGTTTTGAGCACATTATATCCACTGAAATCCTGCCCGGCAAAAGTCAATTGATTATTTTCGGCATGCAACTCAGTACACGACATGGGAATAAACAGTTCTGTGAGCTTGCAGTTGTTCAACCTAATGCTTTGCAATTTGGCATAAGCCGTAAGGTCTAATTTAGCAAAAGCATTATTGCCAGCCATCAACGTTTTTAATTCCGGCATCTTCACAGCCGGAAGTTCGGTTAACTGATTGCCTTTGAGTGAGAGCATCTTCAACTTGGGCAACTCAACAGGCAACACCAAACGTGTGAGTTTGTTACCCTGCAATGCCAATGAAGTGAGCAAATCACTTTTGGGCAGTTCAAACTCAACAAGCGCATTGTCGTTCAAATTGAGCAACGTGAGATTGTCTCGATTCACCTTTGCCGACTTGATTTTGCAACCAGAGGCTACAACTGCCGTCACATCGCCATATACTTTAATGTAGGAACCGGCAACTTTGCCACGATAGAAACCTGAGGGAACTTCGACCAAGTTGCCATCGCCAAGGTCAAGTTGATATTTACCCGAAGGTGAAGTAACATTCATTGAAATGCGATCTCCGGCAACCAATTCTGTTACAAAATTAACCACCGAAGTATCTTCTACAAGTGCCTCAATATGAGTAAACAATCCCCATGTTTCATTGGCTTCATAAGCCTTAACCCCAGCCACGGGTACACGTAAAACACAACGGTTGTAATTCACATTCGGGGTATTGTCTTCGTTGGCAAATGCATTGTAAGCATCGGGGGGTGTAGTAGCTTTCACGGTAAGCATTTTAAGCGCAGAACAGCCAGAGAAGGTAAATTCTTCGATTTCGCCAAGTGTGCTTCCCAAAGTAACTTCTTGCAAGTGGTTGCACCCTGCAAATGCCAAAGACTCAATGCCGGTGAGCATGTCGCCGGTGGCAACATGTTCCAATGCCGTGCATTCTTTGAAGGCCTCACTCGAAATAGTGGTTACACTTGCCGGCAACTCAACACGCTTTAATGCTGTGCACCGGCTCATTGCTCCAATCTCAATATGACTTAATGCCGGCGAGAAGCCAATATGTTCCAAATATTCAGATCCGGCAAATGCTTCTCGGCCAATGGTAGTAACACTCTTGGGCATGTCGTAACTTTTGGCTGTCATGCCGGTGGCATAGAGCAAAAGTGTTTCTTGGGCTTTGTCGAATAGCACATTTCCATTGGCAGTGAACGACGTGTTGCTGTCGTCAACGCTAATTTCTTGCAAAGACTTGCAATTCCAAAACGAAAATTGTCCTATTTTAGAAAGACCGGCACCAATGCTCAGTTTCTGAAGTTGAATACACCCCGAGAACACCGACCAACCCAATGATGCAACTTGATTGGGAATAGAGATTTCTTGCAGACCGATGCAGTCGATGAAGGCTCCGGTAGCAATCGAAGTGAGCATGTCGCCCATGACAACATTTTTGAGAGCCGAACAGGTCGAAAATGTTTTTTCGCCCAATTTTTTCAAACTATTTGGCAACACAACCGCAACAATGTTGGTATGATTTTGCAACCACATGGCAGGAGTGGCATGCTCTTGTGTCCATGACTTACCCTTAAACATTCCACCGGTTGTGATGTGCGCATTGCCAATGTCCAAACGAGTTAATTGTGGAAGTGTGGCAATTGCTTCCAAATCGTCACCATTAAGAGTGCCCTCTATGGTTGCATCTTGCACATAGTAGGCATCGCTTCCCAAAGTGGCACGCAAAGAACCGGCAGAACTTATTTGAATGGTTTTCTTTACATTCACATCAATGGCATTGATGTGAACGCCCTTCCATATCGCCGATTCTTGATAGGCTTTTTCCATACCTTTTGGCACAAATAGCGTGATTTGGTCCTTATTGGTAGGAGTCATTAGGAAGCCTGCGGCAAACAGGTCGTCTTTAACCGTTGATGGAGCCAAACTGTTCACATAGACAGATTTCAATTTTGCCATTCCCGAAAACACCTTTCCGCCCATTTCTTGAACGTCAGAGAGCACCACGGTTTCTAACATTGCAGCATTGGCAAATGCCGCAGTACCTATTGAACGCACCGACGGCGTACACACCATCTCGGTGAGCATTGCTGCATCTTTGAATGCAAAAGGAGCTATCGAATCGGTTTTATAGTCGGTAACAAATGATGTGGCTTGACGGGCAGGAGGATAAATCAACAATGTTGTGGCATTGGCCGTGTAGAGTACATTGTCTATCGAGGCATAGTGGCTATTGCCCTCATTCACGGCAATCTTAGCCAGAAGTTTACACTCACCAAACGCATCTTCACCAAGAAATTCCAACTTTTCACCCACAGCCACGGTTGTTAAGCTGTCGCAATACATAAAAGCACCTTTTTCCAAGCGTTTCAATTCCACCGGCAGTTTAACTTGCTTAATCAATGAGCAAGCGTTAAAGGCATACTCTCCTATCGTTTCAACCGATTTGGGCAGTTGTAATTGTTGCAAATGCTTGCATTGTGAAAAAGCCGAAGCTCCCACTTCTTTCAAATTCTTTGGAAAAGAGATCGAAGTTAGTGTTTTCGAAGAAGACATAAAGCCTTCGGGTATGGCATTTTCTTTTAACCAAGGCTCTTTGGTCAACGCATCAAACATGCCCCCTTTTACAATGGTGGCTTTGCTCAAATTCAACGTTGAAAGGTTTTTCAATTTTGATTTAATGTAGCGCAAATCATCACCATCAATGTTGCCCGATATTGTGAGCGAACCAATCATGGCATCGGCATAGCAGGCGTCTTCAAGATGACCGGTTTCTTCAACGGTTGCCAACTCATCGAGCGATGTTTCTTGCAATTTGAGCGACTTCCAGCCATAAAGGTTCTTGTAGCGTTTTGTCGATAGTAAAGGAATTTGAACGATACAACTTGTTGGAACACCATAGAAGGCTTGCGCCTCAGCCGCTTTGGGACTGGCATTGGCCGAACGAATGAGCATGAGCGAAGTGTCGTCTTTAAAAGCCAATTTACCCACAAGGGCTACCACACCATTGAGCAAAACCTCTTGCAAATGCGGACATTGCGAAAAAGCGTGTTCTCCCAGTCGCTTGATGTTGCCATCGATGCGCACCGAGGTTAAATTGGAGCAACAATTGAATGCATAGTTTCTAATTTCTTTGATTTTTCGAGACAAGTGAATCGTAGTTAGACTTTCGCATTTATAAAAAGCTGCTGAACCAATGATTTCGAGCGTTTTTGGGAAATTAATCTTGGCGAGTTTGGTGCACTCATTAAAAGCCGATTGTTCAATGTTGCGCACCGAGTCGGGAAGAACAATTTCTTGAAGGTTATCCATCTTGGCAAATGAGCCAGAAGGAATTTCACGCGTGTTTCGGGGTAGCTTAATCACTTCGATTACTTTATTTTCCTCGAAGATTTTCACCGGAATTTTTCGTTCGAGTTCGGCATGCAACACCGCTTTGCTCATGTCAATTCGCACCAACGAAGTCAGCGTTTTCAAGAAATCGAAATCGGCGGCCGTCATTTCTCCACTAATCACCAACTCGGTAACCCCGGATTGACCATTCAGGCAGTCAGAGAGCCTTTTCTCTTTTCCCACTTCCACCGTGAGCGCATTTGCATGCACCCCTATGACTATGGCAAAAAACAAGAAAGCCCATAAGTGTAGTTTTCTTTTCATCATCTTTAATTCCGCAACACTATTATAAATTAAACTTTTTAAGTGGCTGAGCAACAAAAAGTTGCCCATGATTTTGCCATGTCGAAGAATTCACTTATCTTAGTGTTGCAAAAAAACAAGAGAA
>CAMYCE010000127.1 GCA_947254205.1 uncultured Prevotellaceae bacterium | reverse complement strand
GTAGGGACGATCGGGTTCGAACCGATGACCTCTGCAATGTGACTGCAGCGCTCTGAACCAGCTGGGCTACGCCCCTAAGCCTTATTGTGGGAGCAAAATTACATCTTTTTTTGGAAAGAAAATCGTTTTTTGCCAATTTTTTTTGATTTTTCTCTCACAATAGGGTAGTTTTTTCAAAAAAGAATTAGAATATAAATGTCTTGAGCAGGAAGTAGCTAAAGATGCCGGCCATGTAGCCCGCAAATGCTATCCATGTGATGTGTTTCATATACCAGCCAAAGCTGATTTTTTCGAGTCCCATGGCCACCACGCCGGCTGCGCTGCCAATGATGAGCATGCTACCACCCACACCGGCACAATAGGCCAGCAGTTGCCAAAAGATGCCATCGACGGCAAAGTCGCCGGTGGGAGCCAGAGGATACATGCCCATGCAGCCTGCCACAAGTGGCACGTTGTCGACAATGCTCGAAATCATGCCAATGAGCCCGGTGACGATGTAGTGGTTGCCTGCCGAGGCGTTGCCCAGCCACGTGCCCAGTGCAGTGAGCACGCCAATTTCTTCAAGACAGCTCACTGCCATGAGAATGCCAAGGAAAAAGAGTATTGTGCTCATGTCGATGCGCGAGAGCAAGTGGCTCACACGCTTGCTCATGCCTTCTTTGTCGGCAGCTCGGTGCACGCCACGATAGAACAGCTCGGTGACTGTCCACAGCAGTGCCAGCACCAGCAAGATGCCCACAAAGGGGGGCAGATTGGTGAGATAGCGGAAAATGGGCACAAACACCAGTCCACCCACTCCCAACAAAAAGATGATTTTGCGTTGTGCCTCGGTGAAGTCGTTGTGCCTTTCGCTTGTGTCTTGATTGCTTGGAGTGGCAAGTGTGCCCTTGAGTTGCAGGCTCATGATGCAGGCGGGCACAATCATCGACACCAGCGCGGGCACAATCAACTCGGTGATGACTCCTGCCGATGTGATGAGCGACATGTTCCACAGCATGATGGTGGTGACATCGCCAATGGGCGAGAAAGCACCACCGGCATTGGCCGAGATAATCACCAGCGAGGCATACATGATGCGGTCGCTGTGCTCTTGCACGAGCTTGCGCAACACCATAATCATCACAATGGTGGTGGTCATGTTGTCGAGCGTTGCGCTCAAGAAAAAGGTGATGAATGCAATGCGCCACAGCAATGCACGCTTGGATTGGGTGCGCAAGATGTTGCGCACAAAGTTGAATCCGCCATTTTGGTCTACAATCTCAACAATGGTCATGGCACCCATCAAGAAGAAAAGGGTGGTTGAGGTGCTACCCAAGTGGGTCTCGATCACGGCATTCACCTTGTTGAGCAGTTGGTCGCCCGTGAAGTTGCCCAAGTAGCTGGCAGGGTCGATCATGTAGAGAGTCCAGCACACGACCATCATGAGCAGTGCCACGGCGGCTTTGTTGATTTTGGTTGCGCTTTCGAGTGCGATGCAGGCATAGCCTGCCACAAATGCAACCACGATTGCAATAGTTAATGTTGACATAACTTGGATTATGATGTGGTTTTAAAACAGCGAAGCAATGAGTGCTGCCGATTCGCCGGTGAATGTTTTAATCTCACACACGGGTTTAAACAGCAATTCCGAGAATGCAAAAAGTTGCACAGCGGCAAATTGGCGGTCGCGCGAGAGGCACACCTCGGCGTGCATGTTGCCAATTTGTGTGGCTTGAATAGCTTGTGTTTTTGCAATTTTGTGTTTGAGTTGGCTTTCGGGAGTTTCAATCACCTCTTGCAGGCGACGGCCCATCTCGGCAGTATAGTCGAGCACTTGTGCCTCGATGGGGCTTCCTGTTGGGGTGTAGATTGCTTTGCTCCCCAAGCCCAAGAAGCCTTTGGAAACGGTGATATTGAAACGTGAAATGAGCTCATGGGCCATTTGGAGTTTTGTGAAGTTTGCCATAATAAATGTGTTCTTTTTTCTTTGTTGTTGTGAAAAATAAAAAATAGAATAGAAAATGAGAGCTTCGCTATTGAATGTAGCGTAGCACATTCCTGCAAAATGTGGGGCAGGAAAAGCAGTGGTTGTTACCAGAAAAAAGAACGAAATTTAACGCAAAAGATGCCGCAGTGTGTAGACGTAGTAGTCACAGGCATTGGGCGTTGCAAATGGCATTGACTCCAATCGGGCCTTGTAGCCACAAAGGGAGTGAAGATGTTTATAAAAAGTGTGGGATAGATAGTTGCACAGGTTGCTCGACTTGGCATGCAGGGTGGGCACTCCTCGCCATGAGCGATTGCTCTCTACACGCCATGAGTTGCCACCTTGTGCAATCACAGCGACTGCAGCTTGGTGCTCGATGTGCAGGGCATCGTCGAGGCTCGACTTGTGCTCCTCGTGGCTTGAAGAAGGGCTCAACACTTGCATCACACCTTGCTCCAGCTCCAAGTGTGGCGCCTTCAAGCCGGTCATGAGGCAACCGGCAAGCAGTGCAATCGTGAGTGTGAATATAAAGCTAAGCTTCTTCATTATGCCTGCAAAAATACTAAAAAGAATGTGAATGAGGTGGATAAAAAAACTATTCTTTTTCAATTTAGCCCAAATCGGTCATTAGGTTTCTTTGTTTTTGTCAAATAAATGACAAAGGCAAGGAAAAACCTAAGATATTTTCTTATTGCGACCTAATGACCGATTTGGGTTTATTTTCCTTGATATTCGGTGGGGTCTTCGCTCATGTCGTCTTCGCCCACAAGGCGGGTGAGCTCGCGCAACTCGCTATAGGCCTGCTTGAGAATGGCATTGTCGATGTCGATTTCGCGCATCACGGGTCGCCCCTCGTCGCCCAGCGAGTGGGCAAAGAGCCAGTCGTAGGTGTCTTTGAGATAGAAGGCGCGTGCCAGAGCCCCGTGTGAGGCTCCCGGCAGCCAGTCATAGCGCAAGCGACTATCGGCATGATGCTCTTGCAGTCGTGCCACCACTTTTTTTGACTCGCCCACAGCCACAGCTCGGTCGGCAGTGCCGTGAATAATCCACAGCGGAATGTCGCCAAGCGGGTCAACATTTTTGAGGTAGCAACCGCCACACAGTGCCATGCCGGCAGCTAGCTTGTGGGGATAGGTGCCACAAAAGTCCATGGTGCCATAGCCACCCATGCTCATGCCCAGCACATAGACGCGTGTGGCATCGACCTTGTAGTTGCGCTCGGTCCATTCCAGCAAGTCGTTGAGCTTTTCGGGTTTCCAGCCGCCGGGAGTTTGGGGAGCAATCACAATGGCAGGAATGGTCATGCCTCGCTTGATGGCATCGAGGGTGCCATAGCGCAACACGCGTTGCAGGTTGTTGCCACTCAAACTCTTGCCGTGCAAGAAGATGATGACAGGAGTGGGTTGAGTGCCGTTGTAGCCGGCAGGCGTGTATATCCAAAAGGGGTAGCCCCCATTGGCAATAGCCGAGTGTGTGCTCATGTTGCCTTCATAGGCCCATGCGCTCAGCAGGCTCAGCATCATCACCATCAAAATTGCAAGTCGCTTAGTCATAACGATGGCAAATATAGAAAAAAAAATGAACATGATAGCACAAAAAAAATGAGGCTGTTTAACGGTCAAGAGTTAAACAGCCTCTCTTTTCTACACAGGGAAGTGTTGGTTTTTCATTGGGATTAGGATTGTGTGTGTGCGCGTTATTGCATCACGATGCGCATGTGGGCTTTGGGGTAGCGCAACACAAGGCAACTTGCCTCGGTGAGCACAAGAGCGTCGACATTGCGCTGACCACTGGCTTTGAGGTCGAGACTCTCGCTTGAGAATGGGATGTGGCTATATTTTTGCAAATATTCGGGGTCAATGATCATGCCGTTGTCGGCCATGCCCACCTCGTCAAACACCTCGCTCAACAGCACATAGAGGGTGCCAAACTTGCTTCGCAGTTCCGAGAAGTCGATGCCCCATTTCACCACGCTCTCGCCCGAAGTCACCATCTTGGTGTAGTTGAGCTTGTTGAGCCTGCCAATGAGTCCACTGCCGCCTATCAGAATTTTGCGCTTGCTACCGGCATTGCCCGTGAAGGCTTCGCGCATCATGTCGATGATAGAGTCTTGGGTGAGCGACTTGTCGTCGTAGTTGAAGGTTTTGCCAGCCTGAAACCAAATGCCACCGGTGAGCATGATGTTTTCTTTTTTGGCAGGGTCCCACAGCTTGTTTTTCACGCCAAACAAGAACGACTTTTCCATGCCCAGTCGCATGTCGTAGATGGCAGCTTCCTCTTGGTCGCTCATGTCCCATTCCACTTCTTTGTTGGCAAGTTTTTGCAAGGTCGATTGCTCTACCTGCATCTTGAAGATTTGGCAATGGTTTTGGGCTTTTTGAGGCAGAGCTTCAAATTGTGGCGACATCACGTCGAGTTCGCTGGCGGCACGGCCCATGCGTATGAGAGTCACACCGGCTTCGATAGTGGGTACACAATTGGGGTTGTTGCCAATTTTCTTGCCATTCACGGGCAACACATAGATGCCTCCATTCTCGTCGCGCGAGAGTACATAGAGCACCAATTCTTGGCTCGCAACCGTGGTGCCACCGTTTTCATATCCATTCACGCCTTGCACCAATATGGTGTCGCTGGTGTCAAAGATGTCGTCGCCTGTGGTCATGAGTTTCACACGGCCGTTGTTTTTGAGGTTTTGGCCGGGAGTAGGCTCGGTGTAGGTTTCTTTCATGCTTGCAGTGGTGGGCTTGGTGTCGACGTTGTAGTAGTCGACGGTCATTGAGCCTGCATGCTTGCTGCCTGCACATCGCGAGAGTTGGTCGATGGGTGTTGCCATGGGGCGTATTTTCACGATTTGGCGGTCGATCTCGTTGAGTAACAATTCGGGCGAAGCATCGCGGGCGAGGTCGGTTGTGAGTGGGCCTCCCACCACATGCTTGCCACCAGCCACTCCAGCAACGAGCGACATGGCCATGGTGACTTGTCCGTGGG
>CAMYCE010000126.1 GCA_947254205.1 uncultured Prevotellaceae bacterium | reverse complement strand
CGGAGATGTGTATAAGAGACAGCTCTATGTGGGGCTGTCAGCTCTTGCCGGCTCGGTGTTGGGACTGGCTTTGGGCAAAGAGTTTATTTTGCTGGGAGCCATTGTGGGAGGCTTTATGGGCGTCATGGCCTATTCGCGCACACCTCTGGGCAAGTGGATTAAATTTCCCACTTCCACATTTATTCAGTACTTTTGTGCCAAGGGATTGCCTGCTATTGTTGCCACTGCCATGGTGGGCAAGTGCATCGAGGCCCTTATATTCTATTACAAAACATGTTATTTCAATCTATGAAAAGTAAAAAAATGCTATACACGTTGGTTGCTCTGCTGCTTGCCACAGTCACCTATACTGCACTTGCCGAGCGCAAGCTCGAAGTGAAACCTGTGGATTTTGACCGCGTGAAACAAGTGACTCAAAACCCCAAGTCGCGCTACTTGTTTTCCAACCTTGAGCGACTCTATCGCAGCAACACCGACACCACCATGGTGCTTGAAGATTATCGCAATCTTTACTATGGCTACATGTTTCAGGAAGACTACAACCCCTATCGCCAATCGAGCTATAGCAACAAGGTGGAGCAACTCTATTACAAGAAACCCCACTCTCGTGCCGAGTGTGACAGCATCGAAAAATATGCCGAGCTCTCTCTCGACGACAATATTTTCGACTTCGACCAAATGCAATTCTACATCTTTGTGCTCAAGGAAAAGAAAAAATATGCCCGCTCGTCGGTGCGCAGCAACAAGCTCGAACGTCTCATTGCAGCTATCATGTCGTCGGGCAAAGGCACCAAAGAGTCGCCTTGGGTGGTGATTTGCCCCCAACACGAGTATAATATCGTGAACTTCTTGGGCTTTGTGGCAACCGACCACGAGGAGTTGAGTGGTGGCATCGACTATATCACGGTGCAAAAGAAAGAAGGTAGCAAGGTCGAGGGATTCTACTTCGACGTGTCGCGCATGCTTGCCGAGGCTAAGCGCAAAGGCTATGACCAGTAGTTGTTGTGTTTTGTGTCATTTAAAAAAAATGAATCCAATAAAAAAAATAACTCGTTGGTTGAGCTATTTGCTCATCTTTTTCTTGGTTTCCTCTACCTTGTCGGTAGTGGTGTTCAAGTATATGCCAGTGTATTACACTCCGCTCATGTTTATCAGGTGTGGGCAACAATTTGTTGATGGCAAAGACATGAAAATCGACCATGAGTGGGTGCCATTGAGTGAAATTTCCCACAACATGCCTCAAGCTGTGGTTGCAAGCGAGGACAATCGCTTTCTCGACCACAATGGATTTGATTTTAAGGAAATCTATAAAGCACGATTGCAGGCCCTTGAAGGGGGAAAGGTGAGAGGAGCAAGCACCATTAGCCAGCAGACTGCCAAAAACGTGTTTCTGTGGCCAGGTCGCACATGGGTGCGCAAGGCTCTTGAAGCCTATTTCACCGTGCTCATCGAGGCCGTGTGGGGCAAAGAACGCATCATGGAGGTTTATCTCAACTCTATTGAAATGGGCGATGGCATTTATGGGGTGAAAGCTGTGGCACGACACAGTTTCGACAAAGAGGCTGGCGACCTCTCGCGTCGCCAAGCGGCACTCATTGCAGCCACCTTGCCCGACCCGCTCAAGCGCGACTCGGCCAATCCCACAGGTGCAATAATCAAGCGTCGCAACAGCATCGTCGACAACATGTCAAAAATCAAGACTGTGCCTTGGGGCAAGTGATGCAACTCAGCTGCCACACAAGGCACAATAGCTCTTTTTCGTTTATTTTCTTTTGCGATACACCACACTGGCCAGTGCCACTATAGCAACGAGCGCCGTGGCAATAAAGGCCCATGTGTGGGTAGCTCGCGAGCCAATCGTGATGCTGTGGTTGGCTGTGATGAGTCGCTCGCCCGTGAGCCTGAAGATGGCTACTTCGTCTTTCACAATGCCCCCCTCACAACTTGTGATAGTGCCAGGCATCACCACCCGATAGTCGATATTGAGCCATGTTAATTCAAGATATTGCCCTATCCAAGGGTTGGCCTGCATGATTGTTGATTCTTGTTTGAGTAGGGGCGTGTAGGCTTGAGAGTGGAAAAAGTTGGCAAAAAACTGCTCACTGTCCTTCAAGTCAAAAGTGTTGGACGGCTCGTTAAGCTCATGAATAAACTGCTTGGATAGAGAGTCGTGCAGAGCCACAAATTGTTGCTTGGCGACAGGGGGCGATGCAATGGCACTGTAGTTTTTCACAATGTGGGCATACAAGGCCTCAAACCAGTTGGCACACATCCACTTGCTCAAGTTGTTTTTTATCGTGCTGGTTAAATCGTCGATTTCACTCCCATTCAATCCTTGGGCAAGGTTGGGGCTTCCTGTAAACCAAAATCCCATTTCTTCTTGGCTCATAAATCGAGAAAGGGGAACTTTAAAAGGTATTTTTTGTTGTGGGTAGGTTTCACGATAAGTGTAATCGGTGTAAAACCACCTGAATTTACTCGATAATTGCGCTTGGGGCTTGATGCGAGATTGTTCAAGCTTGATAATCGTGTGCGAGCTCATGTCGGCAACCGAGTTCCATGTCGAGAGGGCATGTACCGTGACCATGCTTCTCACAGTCTTTCCCGAATCGGCGGCAATCTTGGCAATCGAGTCATAGGTTTCACGGCTCATGGGCCATGGGTGACGTTTTTCTTGCCCTTGCATCGACCACGACAATTTCCAGTTTTTGCCGATGTCTACACAATTTTTGTCTTGCGATATTTTTCCTGTCACGAGTTGAGTAGAGTCGAGATGCAATGCTATGTCGCGTGAGCATGAGCCATCACTGTTCACCACGGTTGTCATTTGGCACTCTTGGTTGTTGCACGATGCCATGGCAAGTAGCATGGAGCCAACGAAAGCAATCACATTAATTTTCGCTTTCATGAAATTGTTGCTTGAGGTGTTCATAAACTGTTTTTTTTGAAAATTTATTTTGTATGTAGCTCATCGATAAGTCTCTGTTGCCGGATAGCCTGTGGTGGCGATAGCTTAATGCCTGCAAGTTGCTTGGCGAGCCCTGCACAGGCACCGTGCCCGGTTGCGTGCTGGTGTGGTAGCCCCAAGCCAGTGCCACGGTGGCGGCGATGCCCACCCACCACGATGCTTGGTGCCGCAACGAGGGGCTTGCAGGGGTGGCATGGGGAGTGAGAGCCTCAATTTGGCTCATGATGTGGCTTGCCATGAGTTGCTCGTCTTGTAGCTGTGGTTGTTGCGCTTGCAACTTGGCAAAGATGTCGTTGATGAGTTGGTCAGTCTTGTCCATATCCCAGTGCTTTGAGTTGTTCCTTAATTTTGTTGCGTGCAATGTGCAGGTTGCTCTTGATTTGTTGCGAGCTGTAGCCGGTGATGGTTTCAACCTCGGCATGTTCCATGTTTTCAAGAATGCACAAGGTGAACACAGTGCGTTGCATGGTGCTCAACTGCCTTGCAAGCACTTTCACAATGGCAATCCACTCTTGATTCATGAGTTGCCGCTCTTGGTTGAGGGTCGACACATAGTGCTTGAACATGTTTTCGTCTTGTGGTCTCACTTCGTGGTACTTCTTGTTGCACTTGAGCAGGTCGACACATAGCCTATAGGCAATCGTGTAGATCCACGTTGATAGTTTAGCGTTGCCTGCCTTGTAGCTTCCAATGTGCTGCCACACCCTGATGAAAGTTTCTTGCACAACATCTTGAGCCACATCTTCATCGCACAGCATTTTGAGCGATAGGGCAAACACCATGTTTTGATAGGTCACAACCAGTTGGGCAAAAGCCGCTTGGTTGCCGGCCTTGCATTGCTCCACGATGTTGTTAAGTTCATGCTGTTTCATTGCCCGATATAGTGTTGTTGCTTAATGATACGACACAATAGCCTCAAAGTTAAATCAAAAAAAAGAAAACGATGAGCAACTCACCGCATTCTTGCCTATGTGAGTGTCAAGACATAGGCGTTTTCTTCTCATTGTGTTGTTGAAACTTTGTAATAGTAAGTTTTTTAGCATTTTTTGTACCTGTAATATAAGGCTTTAATTAAAAATAGCTTATCTTTGCATACCAATACTTCCATAACAGGGACTTTGGACAATACAAGATAATCTTTTTTATATCATTTAATACATTCAAATTTATGAAGAAAATTTTTACTCTTTTATTTGTAGCTGTGGCTACTATTGCTTCAATGAATGCTGCCGATGAGGTTGCTTTCAAAATCGTGTTTGGTGGTAATGGTAAAGATGCCGCCGACAATACTGCTATCGAGGGTGAATTTAAAGGGACAAAAGGTCCTAATTTCACTGACGATGCTGTGATGTTGGAAGGTAAGGAATATGTGGGTACTCACACTTTGAAAAACGTGTATCTTGCCTACAGAGACGCTGGCGTGAAATTTGGCACGGGTAAAAAAATGGGTACTATGAAGTTTGACCTCACTCAAGCTGGTCAAGTTGAAGCTACCAAAATCGTGCTCAACGTTTCGGGCTACAACACCGACATAAAATATGGTCGCAAAACCGAAATCGTGTGCAACGGCATGACCCACGCAACTGCTCTCGCCGACTCTACTTCACAAGACTATGAGTTTGTGCTCGATGGCAAGAAACTCGAAAAAATGGAAATCACCCACACTCTCGCTGGTGGTGATGCCAAAAGAGGTCACCGTTTCAACCTCAAGTCAATCACTGTTTACGTAGCCAATAGCGCATCTGAAGTTGTTGAATTGAATAGCGAAAAGGCAGTGGCAAGCGTGCGCTACTACAACCTCGCTGGTGTAGAAAGCAACGTTCCTTTTGAGGGTGTAAACATCAAGCAAGTTGTATATACCGATGGCTCTAAGCAAGTGACCAAGTTTAGCAAATAATTTTTGCTATAGCCGGTTTATAAAAACTAAAAAAGGTTGCGTAGATTCAACTTCAAAATGCAACTACGTTTGCAAATTTAAGTAAAAGGTCT
>CAMYCE010000125.1 GCA_947254205.1 uncultured Prevotellaceae bacterium | reverse complement strand
GGAAAAGCCTAAGATATTTTCTTATTGCGACCTAATGACCGATTGGGGTTTAATTCACAACGCTAATAGCGTAGCGCAGAGTAGACACAACTTTGCACAATCAATCAAACAAAGCAGAGAGATGCGCCCTTGATTTTTGGGACAATCTCTCTGCTTTTTTATTGCTGATAGACCATTATTTATGGTCGATGCTTGGTTGCTTTCATTACATCATGCCACCCATTCCTGGTGCAGGAGCTGCTGGCATGGGGTTTTCTTCTTTTTTCTCGGCAATCACACACTCGGTGGTGAGGAACATGCCTGCAATAGAAGCTGCATTCTCAAGAGCCACACGAGTCACCTTGGCAGGGTCGATAACGCCAGTTTCGAGCAAGTTTTCAAACTTGTCGGTGCGAGCATTATAGCCATAGTCGCCCTTGCCATTGCGCACCTCGTTCACAATCACAGCACCTTCAAGGCCAGCATTGTTCACGATTTGGCGCAAAGGTTCTTCGATGGCGCGTTCCACGATGCGAATGCCGGTGGTCTCGTCGTCGTTTTCGCCCTTCAAGCCATCGAGAGCATCGAGGCAACGAATGTAGGCCACACCACCACCAGGCACAATACCCTCGGCCACTGCAGCACGGGTTGCGCTCAAAGCATCGTCAACTCGGTCTTTCTTTTCTTTCATCTCAACCTCGCTGGGAGCACCAATGTAGAGCACTGCCACACCACCTGCCATCTTGGCCAGACGCTCTTGCAATTTCTCTTTGTCGTAGGTGGATTTGGTGTTCTCGATTTGAGTGTGAATTTGAGCCACACGCTCGGCAATTTTTTCTTTTGCACCAGCACCATTCACAATGGTAGTGTTCTCCTTGTTCACAGTCACCTTTTCGGCCGAGCCAAGCATCTCCATGGTAGCACCATCGAGTTTAATGCCCTTGTCTTCGCTAATCACTGTGCCACCAGTGAGCACTGCAATGTCTTCGAGCATCTCTTTGCGACGATCGCCAAAGCCTGGAGCCTTAACAGCACAAATCTTGAGAGAACCACGCAGGCGGTTAACTACCAGTGTGGCAAGGGCCTCGCTATCTACATCTTCGGCAATGATGAGCAAGGGACGACCACTTTGAGCTGTTTGTTCGAGAATGGGAAGCATGTCCTTGAGCACCGAGATTTTCTTGTCGAAGATCAAGATGAAGGGGTGATCCATTTGGCAATCCATCTTCTCGGCATTGGTAACGAAGTAGGGTGAAATGAAACCACGGTCAAATTGCATACCTTCTACAATTTCAACCTGAGTTTCAGTGCCTTTAGCCTCTTCAACGGTGATCACACCATCGCGTTTCACCTTCTTCATAGCCTCGGCAATGAGTTCGCCAATCTTAGAATCGTTGTTGGCACTGATGCGAGCCACATTTTCAATTTTCTTGAAGTCGTCGCCCACTTCTTGAGCTTGAGCCTTGATTTCGGCTACAACTTTCTCTACAGCCTTGTCGATGCCGCGCTTCAAGTCCATGGGGTTGGCACCAGCTGCCACGTTTTTCATGCCCTCGTTCACAATAGCCTGTGCAAGCACGGTTGCAGTAGTTGTGCCATCGCCAGCGTCATCGTTGGTCTTTGAGGCAACCTCTTTGAGCAATTGAGCACCAATGTTTTGGAACTCATCCTCAAGTTCAACTTCACGAGCCACGCTCACACCATCTTTGGTGATGTGGGGAGCACCAAATTTCTTGTCAAGAATCACATTGCGTCCTTTGGGGCCAAGTGTTACCTTCACGGCGTTGCTCAATTGGTCAACACCTTTTTTGAGCTCTTCGCGAGCTTTGATGTCAAATTTTATTTCTTTAGCCATAGCTGTATTGTTTTTTATCTTCTAAAATTAAAACTTTGTTGATTTCGTGATAATTACTCGGTCACGATAGCCAAAATATCGGATTGACGCATCATGAGGAGTTTTTCTCCATCGAGTTCAATCTCGGTGCCAGCATATTTGCCATAAAGTACAACATCGCCAGCTTTCACCACCATCTCTTCGTCTTTGGTGCCACCACCCACAGCTTTCACAAAGCCTTTGAGGGGTTTTTCTTTTGCACTGTCGGGAATAATAATACCGCCTGCGGTAACTTCTTCTGCCTTAGCCGGTTCGATGAGAACACGGTCGCTTAATGGTTTGATTGTCATGATTTTGATATTTTTGTTAGTTTAAAATATTACAATTTCGCTATATTCGACTTTAGCGTTTAAAGTCACACATCAACACTTGCACAATTTGTGCCAAAACCACCAGCGAGCCTCTTCACGTCAAAATGTCACGATTTCATTATTTTTTTGTGCCGAAACCGAGTGTCCTCTCCCCCATTCATGCCAATTAACGCACTCCCACAAAATTGGCACTACATTTGCAAACACACTCTAACACATTATTCAAATGATTTTGAAATCATAATATAGATATATGATAGACTTTTTTAATGATTCAGACCCCGATTTTGCAGAAACTTCCAACACGCATGTCATGCCCATTTTCACCGAAATTCACGAAAATAAGCCTGGCAAAGTTGTTCTCACCGACGACGAGCAGAAGGATCTGCCCATTTTGCCCTTGCGCAACATGGTGCTCTTTCCTGGCATGACAATGCCAGTGGCTATTGGACGCGACAAATCGATGGCTCTCATCAATGATGCACAAAAAAATAAACAAAGCATAGGTGTTATATGCCAAATTGACAGCAAGGTTGACAATCCCGGCGAAAAAGACATCTACAAAATAGGCACTGTGGCCGAAATCATCAAAGTTCTTGAACTGCCCGACAACTCAACCAACGTGATTTTGCTGGGTCGCTCAACCTTTGAGCTCGATGCCATGACAAGCACCGAGCCCTACATGCGAGCCCGGGTGAAACTGCTCGACGAGCTTGAACCACAAAAAGGAGACAGGGAGTTTAAAGTGCTCATGAGCTCTATTAAAGAACTCACCAACCACATGCTCGAATCGATGGGCGATGGCGCACGAGAATTTGCCTTTGCAATCAAAAACATCGACAATCCCGTCTATCTCATCAACTTCTTGGCTACCAACATTCCGTTTGAATCCAAGCACAAGCAACGGCTTCTTGAAGAAATGAATGTGAAACAACGAGCCTACATGCTCTATGCCTTTCTCACCAAAGAAGCCCAATTGGTCGAACTCAAAGCAAGCATTGCATCGCGCACACGCGAAGACCTCTCGCAACAACAACGCGAGCATTTCCTGCAACAGCAAATCAGGACTATTCAAGAAGAATTGGGCGGTGGCGACGATGATGTGGCCGAACTCACAGCACGTGCCAAGAAAAAGCGATGGAGCGAGGCTGTGCAACGGCAATTTGAGAAAGAACTCAAGAAACTTGAGCGGCTCAACCCTCAATCGCCCGACTACTCGGTGCAATACAGCTATCTCGACAACTTGCTCAACCTGCCATGGAATGAATATTCCAAAGACGTGTTTAACTTGAAAAAGGTGGAAAGCAAACTGAGCCGTGACCACTATGGGCTCACACAAGTGAAAGATCGCATTCTCGAACATCTGTCGGTGCTCAAGCTGCGTGGCGACCTCAAGGCTCCCATCATTTGCCTCTATGGCCCTCCGGGAGTGGGCAAAACATCGCTGGGCAAGTCGATAGCCGAGGCTTTGGGGCGCAAATATGCCCGCATCTCACTGGGAGGACTTCACGACGAGGCCGAAATTAGAGGACATCGCAAAACCTATATTGGTGCCATGCCGGGCCGCATTGTAGAGGCGATGGCAAAATGTGGAACATGCAACCCCGTGATTGTGCTCGACGAAATCGACAAGGTGGGGCAAGACTTCAAGGGCGACCCATCATCGGCACTGCTCGAAGTGCTCGACCCCGAGCAAAATGGACATTTTCACGACAATTACATCGACATCGACTACGACCTTTCAAAGGTGCTATTTATTGCTACTGCCAACTCGTTGCAAACGATTTCACGCCCCTTGCTCGACCGCATGGAGGTGATTGAAATCAATGGATATATTGCCGAAGAAAAAATTGAGATAGCCAAGCGCCACCTCGTGCCCAAGCAACTTGATGAAAATGGATTCAAGCCCCGAGAAATCAGCTTTGCTAAAGATGCGATAATGGGAATAATCGACGACTACACTCGCGAAAGCGGGGTGCGTGATCTCGAAAAAAAGATTGGCAAAGTTTTGCGCAAGATTGCACGCCTCAAGGCAAGCGAAGAGCCTTTTCCCACAACCATCAAAGGAGGCGACCTTAAAACCTACTTGGGAGCTAAGGAGTTTCACAGCGACAGCTATGAAAACAACGACTTTGCCGGTGTGGTCACAGGCCTGGCTTGGACTGCTGTGGGCGGTGAAATTCTATTTATCGAGTCGTCACTATCGCAAGCAGGCAAGAGTGGCGATAAACTCACGCTCACAGGCAACTTGGGCAATGTGATGAAAGAATCGGCTGTGATAGCTCTGCAATATCTCAAAGCCCACAGCAAGCAATTTGGCATCAACTATGAGCTGTTTGACAAATACAACGTGCACATTCATGTGCCCGAAGGCGCAATTCCCAAAGACGGTCCATCGGCAGGTGTCACAATGGTCACCTCGCTCGTGTCGTCGTTCACCCAATGCAAGGTGCGCCCCCACTTGGCCATGACAGGCGAAATCACATTGCGCGGCAAGGTGCTTCCTGTGGGTGGCATCAAAGAGAAGATTTTGGCAGCCAAGCGAGCAGGCATCACCGACGTGATGTTGTGTGAGGCCAACAAGAAAGATGTTGAAGAAATCAAAGACATCTATCTCAAGGGATTGACCTTCCACTATGCCAGCACCATTAAAGATGTGATTGACTTTGCCATTCTCCCCGACATGGTGAGCGATGCCATAGAGCTCTAACGCAACATCAACAGTTGGGGAGGGAGCTTTGCGATGGGCTTCTTGATAACTGCTTAAACCCCAACCGGTCATTAGGTCGCAATAAGAAAATATCTTAGGCTTTTCCTTGCCTTTGTCAT
>CAMYCE010000124.1 GCA_947254205.1 uncultured Prevotellaceae bacterium | reverse complement strand
AATTACTCAAAATAATTTGACAAAAACAAAGAAACCTAATGACCGATTTGGGATTAACAAAACATGGAAAAAGCCTCTTTCTTTGCAAAAAGAGGCTTTTTACGTTATCGAGAATAGTTCTTTAATTCTGCAGGAATCAGGGGATAAAGTAGGTGATGTTCACATACCATGTGCGGTTTTTCGCTCCATTGTCGTCGAGCAATTTGGTTTTGAGCGACTCGCCCAAGCTAAATTGATAGCCCATGTTGAGTTGCACTTTTTTAAACAACTCGCACCCTATGCCCATGTGCAACCCCACACTCACCTTTTGATAGCTCAATTGGTCTTTCACCTTGTTGTGGCCGGCAAGAACCGAGAAAGTGGGACCCACAAAGGCGATAGGCATAATCGTGTTTTCAACGCCATTGAGGTTGTGAAACCTGAACTTGAGATTGAGAGGAATGTCGATATAGTGCAGGTTGCAGTTTTCGGTGCCCATTCCCACTGCTTTCCACGCTTTTTTATCGCCCATGTGCAACTTGCCGTTGCGCATAGAGTAGAGAATCGAGCCATCTACACCAAAACCAATGCCGGGAATCATGAGTTCGCCAGTGAGGCCTAAATTGCCACCCACCGTGTGGTCGCTCTTGAAGATGTCGCTTTGATTGAAATGCACTTGGTTGTAATTAGCACCAGCTGTCACGCCCCAGCGAGTTTCGGCCACTGCTTGAAAAGCACCGGCCACAGCCATCATGAGCATTGTGGTGACAATAAATATTTTTCTCATTATTTCCAATAATATTGTAGTGTGATAATTGATGCAAAGATAAAGCCAAATCTCGTTATCTACAAGAATTAGGCAACAAGAAAAAGTCCCCGTGTGGGGAGTGAGGCGTTAAAAGAGATAGGCGGCCGAGATAGTCCAGCATTTATCTTTGCCGGCAATATTGGTGGTTTTGTCGTTCACGCCAACATATTCAAAAGCTTTATTCATGCCCAGCGAGTAGCTCACCGAGAGTTGCAGATGCTTCATGATCTCGGCTCCAGCACCCAAATCGAGCGAAATGGCCATAGTGCGGTCTTTAAAGGCATCTTTGTCGTCGCTTGAGCGGGCAAGAAAGGCAAAGTTGGGACCTGCAAAGGCAAAGGGAGTGACCACGTTGCTCAATGCTGGCAGTTGCAATTTATATTTGGCATGCACGGGGATTTCGATGTAGTCGCGCTTGTAGGTAAAGCCTGTGTTGTTGTCGGTGAGCTCGGCACGGCGATGAGTGTAGAGTGCCGAGGCTTCAACGCCCAGTCCCACAATGGGCACAGAGAATTCACCGGTGACACCCACCGAATAGCCCACCATGTTTTTTTTCACGTGATCGATAATCTCGTTGTCCCACTTAATGTTATTGATGCCCACTGCCGCTTTCACGCCCAGTCGCAACTGTGCAGTGGCAGGAATTGTTGTGGCGACTGCCACGATAGCAATGGCAAGGAGTTTTTTAATGAAAGTCTTCATAATTGTTTCGCTTTTGTTTTGTTTTCATGTTTTTAATCGGCGATTTTCACCGATTGTGCTTGTTCTACTCATCACTTGAGTGCGAAAATCACTTCACAAATATAGAAAAAAAACGGGCTTTTTTTCGTTAAAAGCTCACAATAGAGCTAAAAAGCAATAAAAATATTAACTTTGTAAATCATTTTTAATGATTATATTTGCTCAAAAATAATAAAGGAATGAATCAAAACTTGAGACTCTCGCGTGGCTACATAGCAACACTTGTGTTGGCTATTGCGGCAGCTGTTGTTGTGTTTGTTTGGTCGCCTCGTCCCAAGCACTACTGGAGTGGGGAAGGGGTGATATGGACCACCGACTATCATGTGACGTGTGAAACAACCTCGCGTCTCGACGACTCGATTGTGGCTGTGTTTAACAGGGTTGATAATTGTGCTTCAACATTCAATCCCAATTCCATGATTTCTCGCATCAATCAAAATAAGACCGACTCGCTCAATGCCATGTTGATTGGCTTGTTGCGCACTTCACAACAGGTGCACAAGGCTTCGGGAGGATTGTTCGACCCCACTGTGATGCCCTTGGTCAATGCTTGGGGATTTGGCTACAAAAGTGGTGAAATGCCCACTACTGCTGTGATAGATAGTATCAGGCAATTTGTGGGACTATCGAAGTGCACGATTCAGGACCACCGGCTTGTGAAGGCCGATCCACGCCTGCAATTTGATTTTAGCTCCATTGCCAAGGGCATGGCGGTTGATGAAGTGGCTCGCATGATTGAGCGCAATGGCGGTGAAAACTACATGGTAGAGGTTGGAGGCGAAGTTGTGGTCAAGGGCCACAATGCCAAGGGCAAACCGTGGCACATTTCTATCGACATGCCCATAGCCGAAGAGCAGGGAAAGGTGCAACACCAGTCGGCTCTCGTGCTCTCGCTCGATCAAGGGGCTGTGGCCACCAGTGGCAATTACCGTAAGTTTAAGGAAGTGAAAGGCAAGAAAGTGTCGCACATCATCAATCCGCTCTCGGGTTATAGTTCCGAGTCCAACCTGCTGAGTGTGACTATTGTTGCCCCCAACTGTCAGTTGGCCGATGCTTGGGCCACAGCTTGCATGGTGATGGGCTTGAACCGCACTCAAAGCATGATGCAGTCTCGTGCCGATCTCGGAGTGATGACCATTAGTGCCAACGAGCAAGGCGACTTTGTGGTGTGGAGCAACAAAGCCTTTGCCAGTCACGTTGCCAAGTGAACAATATGTGATATACCTTAATTTTAGATTATGTTCATGAAAAAAAGTATGAGATTGTGTCTCGCCACAGCCCTGTGCATGATGGTGGGCATGGGTGCATCGGCACAATCGTTGCGCTACGGTGTCACAGCTGGTGTGCAGAGGTCTTCGGTCAAGGAATTTGGCCCTCGCATGGGGTTTCATTTTGGGCCTAAGGTTGAATTTGAGTTTTCTCAAAACACGAGTCGAGGCTATGTAGAAAGCGGTTTGCTACTCTCTGCCAAAGGGTGGAGCGAAGAAGTGATGTCGGGAAGTGGACACGAAACTCTTGACTGGAAATGCAGGCTCTATTATTTGCAAATGCCCGTTTGGGTGGGCTACAAGCGCGACATGAATGAGCGTGCCACGGTTTTCGTAGCAGGAGGCCCCTATGTTGCTGTTGGATTGTCGGGCAAAACCACAATCACTGGCAATGAGGAGATAGACACTGGCCTGTTGAAAACAACTTGCAACAACTTGTTTAGCGATGGAGTATATCGACGTTTCGACTTTGGTGTAGGAGCTAAGGTGGGATTGGAGTTCAACCGGTGCATTCAAGTGGCTCTGGGCTATGAGGCAGGATTGATAAAACCCTTGAAAGATTGGAAACTCAATTCGCTCAAAGAGCGCACAGTGAGCTTCACAGCCTCCTATCTTTTTTAGGTTTCAGAGGATTTCCTCAATAGGCGTAGCATAGCTATTATTATTGCATATAGAGTAGTTAAAGTTAATTATCTGTGTAACAGTAGTGTAGAGATAATACATGCATCGTCTCCCTGAAAGCCACACAATGTTAATAGATACAGGGAAAGGTGAAACGCAGACGATGCATGCATCACCCAGCTGTTTCAACCAATAAAACCTCTTGCCCCCCCAAAAAAAATCGCACGGACACCATTGAGCCGTGCGATTTTACTTTCTCATTTAGAGGTTTTTCTTTTCTATTGGTTGCACAGGGAGAGATTGTGTGTTGAAAAGTTGTGTTGAGGCTGTGTAAGCCGCTCTTTTTTGAGCTTAATAGAATAGAAAAATGCATTCTCTAACTGTTTTATTGTTCGTTTTGCTGATTTTTGGAGCGACGCTCTTTTTTGCTTTGCGAACTGCTTGTGTCTTTCTCTTCTTTAAGGTCGATTTCATTGCGGTTTTTGTCGATAACCTTGTATTGCAGATAGGTGAGCGACTGGTCGGCCATGATGCGGAACTTGCGTCCAAACTCTCGGCGCCATTTGAAATATTCGCTAAACAAGCCTTTCTTGAGATAGGCATCGACAAAGGGGTGGACATACATAATGAATTGCTCAACATGCAGCGAGTTGATCAAATAGTCGATTTTGTCTTTCAGCATGTCGGTGAAAAGCAATGAAGGCTGAACCTCCCCCTTACCTCCACAAGAGGGACAAGTCTCGGCAGTCACGATGTCGAGAGCAGGGCGCACACGCTGGCGCGTGATTTGCATGAGGCCAAATTTGCTCAATGGCAAAATGTTGTGGCGTGCCCTGTCGTTTTGCATCACTTCTTTCATGTGCTCATATAGGGCCTGACGGTGCTCGGCTTTGGCCATGTCGATATAGTCGATGACAATGATGCCACCCATGTCGCGCAGTCGCAACTGTCGCGCAATCTCGTCGGCTGCCAGCAGGTTCACGTCGAGGGCATTGCTCTCTTGGTTGTTGGAAGCCTTGGAGCGGTTGCCCGAGTTCACGTCGATCACATGCAGTGCTTCGGTGCTTTCAATAATTATGTATGCGCCCGATTTGAATGATACTGTTTTTCCAAACGACGACTTGATTTGCCTTGTGACATTAAACTTGTCGAAGATAGGCGTTTCGCCCGAGTAGATTTTAACAATATCGCTTCGTTCGGGGGCTATAAGGCTCACATAGTGATGTATTTGCTCGAAAATTTCGGCATTGTTCACATGTATGGCTTCAAAATCGGGATTAAAGATGTCGCGAATCAAACTCACCGCGCGACTGTCTTCTTCATACACAAGACTTGGCGCACTGGCGTTTTGAATTTTTGTAATGGCATCTTCCCAACTTTTGAGCAGCACTTTGAGCTCGGCATTGAGTTCGGCAGCACGCTTGTTCTCGGCCGATGTGCGAATAATCACCCCAAAATGATTGGGTTTGATGCTCTCGATGAGCCGGCGCAATCGCAATTTTTCGCCCGAGTCCTTGATTTTTTGTGAAACCGAAATTTTGTCGTTGAATGGTGTTAACACCAAGAAACGCCCTGTAAAGGAAATTTCGGTAGTGAGTCGTGGACCTTTGGTAGAAATGGGCTCCTTGGCTATCTGCACTATGAGCTCTTGCCCTTGAGTGAGCACGTCGTTCACCGAGCCATGCTTGTCGATGTCGGGCTTGAGCTTGAGTTTGGAGATAGAGGTGGCTCGTTTCCCCGGGTTTTCGCGCACTGCTTTGATATACTGCGAGTAGGTGCTGAATTGTGAGCCTAAATCAAGGTAATGAAGAAATGCGTCTTTGCTGTAGCCCACATTCACAAATGCGGCATTCAAGCCTGGCATTATTTTCTTTACCTTGGCAAAATAGAGGTTTCCGACGGCATAGGAGGCATCACGCGATTCCTTTTGCAACGATACCAACCTGCCATCTTCGATGAGGGCAGTTGATATGTCGGTGGGTTGTACGTCAACTACGAGTTCACTTCTCATTGTGAGGAAGGGTGTTGTGTTGATT
>CAMYCE010000123.1 GCA_947254205.1 uncultured Prevotellaceae bacterium | reverse complement strand
GTGCTGCGCAAGGCCGGTTGGGACACTCATGGCTTGCCCGTGGAATTGGGCGTGGAAAAGTCGCTGGGCATCACCAAAGAAGACATTGGCAAAAAAATCACTGTCGATGAGTATAATGCCACCTGTCGCAAAGAGGTGATGAAATACACCAAGGAGTGGGAAGACCTCACCCGTCGCGTGGGCTATTGGGTGGACATGAACGACCCCTATATCACTTATAAAAACAGCTATATCGAAACCCTGTGGTGGTTGCTCAAGCAACTATTCGACAAGGGGTTGCTCTATAAGGGCTACACCATTCAGCCCTACTCGCCTGCCGCTGGCACGGGGTTGAGTTCACACGAGTTGAACCAGCCGGGTTGCTATCGCGACGTGAAAGACCAAACCGTGACAGCCCAATTCAAGGTCAAAGCCAGTGATCACAAGGTGGTGACAGAGCTTTTGAGCAAGGTAGATGCAGGCTTTGAAGACCTTGAAATCATTGCATGGACTACCACTCCTTGGACTCTGCCCAGCAACACAGCCTTGTGTGTGGGTCCCAAAATCGACTATGTGGCCGTTGAAAGCTACAACCCCTATACCGGCAAACCGGCAACCTACTTGCTGGCGCAAGCCCGCCTCGCCGCCTATTTCAAGCCTGAAGGTGCCAATGTGCCCTTGAGCGACTACAAGGCTGGCGACAAAATAATTCCCTACAAAGTGATAGCCGAGTTCAAGGGCACCGACCTCGTGGACTTGGGATATGAGCAACTTTTCCCATGGGTGAAGCCCGTTGACAAAATTGATGGCAAAATCGTGGGCAACGACAATGGTTTCCGCGTGATTTTGGGCGACTATGTGACAACCGAAGACGGCACGGGCGTTGTGCACATTGCTCCCACCTTTGGTGCCGACGATGCCAGCGTGGCCAAGGCTGCAGGCATTCCATCGCTGTTCATGATCAACAAGAAGATGGAAACTCGCCCCATGGTAGACTTTGCCGGTAAATATTGGAATACCGACGAGCTTGATGCCGATTTTGTGAAAAACTTCATCGACCTCGACCTCTATAAAGAATTTGAAGGAGCATGGGTGAAAAATGCCTATGACCCAAAATACACGGTAGACGGAAAATATGACGACGTGGCCGCTGCCAAAGATGAGGACTTGAACGTGTATCTGTGCATTCGCATGAAACAAGCCGGCACAGCCTTCAAGATGGAAAAGCACATGCACAACTATCCTCACTGCTGGCGCACCGACAAACCCATTCTCTACTACCCTCTCGATAGCTGGTTTATCAAATCGACCGCTTGCCGCGAGCGCATGGTGGAACTGAACCAAAGCATCAACTGGAAGCCCGAACACACGGGCACAGGCCGTTTTGGCAAATGGCTCGAAAACCTCAACGACTGGAACTTGAGTCGCAGTCGCTATTGGGGCACTCCATTGCCCATTTGGCGCAGCGAGGAGGGCGAGCAAAAGTGCATTGGCAGTGTTGAGGAACTTGTGGCCGAAATCGACAAAGCTGTAGAAGCAGGTTTCATGACCAGCAACCCCATCACCAGCAAAGGCTTTGTGGTGGGCGATTATAGCGAAGAAAACTACGAGAAAATCGACCTGCACCGCCCCTATGTCGACGACATCACGCTTGTGTCGCCCACAGGGCTACCCATGAAGCGAGAACTCGACTTGATAGACGTGTGGTTTGACAGTGGCTCCATGCCCTATGCTCAACTTCACTATCCATTTGAAAATAAAGAACTCATTGATAATGGCACTTTCTATCCTGCCGATTTCATTGCCGAGGGTGTCGACCAAACTCGTGGGTGGTTTTTCACACTCCACGCCATTGCCACCATGGTATTTGACAGCGTGGCCTACAAGAGCGTGATTTCCAACGGATTGGTGCTCGACAAGAATGGCAACAAGATGAGCAAGCGACTGGGCAATGCCGTCGATCCCTTCAAGGCTATGGACAAGCACGGGGCCGACCCCTTGCGCTGGTACATGATTAGCAACTCCTCGCCTTGGGACAATCTCAAGTTTGATGGAGCCGGCGTTGAAGAAGTGAGCCGCAAGTTCTTTGGCACACTCTACAACACCTATTCCTTCTTTGCACTCTATGCCAATGTCGATAGCTTTGACCCAACAGAGGCACAAGTGCCCATGGAACAGCGTCCCGAAATCGACCGCTGGATTTTATCGTTGCTCAACTCGCTGGTGAAAGATGTGACTGCCAACATCGAAGACTACGACCCCACCAAGGCAACACGAGCCATCAACGACTTTGTGGGCGAGAACTTGAGCAACTGGTATGTGCGACTCAACCGCAAGCGTTTTTGGGGAGGTGAAATGAATCAAGACAAGCTCTCGGCCTATCAAACCCTCTATGAGTGCTTGAAAACGGTGTCGTTGCTCATGGCTCCCTTTGCCCCCTTCTATAGCGACAGCCTCTATCGCGACCTCACCGGCAGCACCACCTCGGTGCACCTGCAACGCTATCCAGTGGCACAAGACAGCTTGATCGACAAGTCGCTTGAAAATCGCCAACACATGGCGCAACAAATCACCTCAATGGTGCTCTCGCTACGTCGCAAGCAAAACCTCAAGGTGCGTCAACCACTCACTGGCATCATGATTCCTGTGCTCAACGAGGAGCAAAAGGCTCAAATCGAAGCCGTGGCAACACTCATCATGGGCGAAGTGAACGTGAAGGGCATAAAATATGTGTCGGGCGACGAGGGCGTGCTGGTGAAGCGCATCAAGCCCAACTTCAAGAAATTAGGCCCCAAATATGGCAAAATCATGAAGGCGCTTGCCGCAATACTCTCCACCCTGCCTCAAGCCGACATCAACCGCTTTGAGCAAGAGGGATGCATCACTCTTGATGTGAACGGAGAGCAAGCCACCGTCGAAACTTGCGATGTTGAAATCATCAGCGAGGACATTCCCGGCTGGTTGGTAGCCAATGAGGGCAACCTCACCGTGGCACTCGACATCACGCTCACTCCCCAACTGGTGCTTGAAGGCACAGCACGCGAGTTGGTGAACCGCATTCAAAACATTCGCAAGAACCAAAACTTCGACATCACCGACAAGATTGCAGTGAAAATCGAGCCCAACGAGCACACCAATGCCGCCATTGAGCAATTTGGCGACTACATTGCCAAACAGGTGCTGGCTGTGTCGATTGCAGTCGAAGCTGTTGAGGGAGATCAAGTGGTGGAACTTGACATGGACGATTATAAACTCAACATTATTGTTGAGAAAGCATAGTCGCTCTGCAACATTACAAGCCAAAACATGTGCTAAAAATAAAATACTAAAAAAGAAAGGGTTACAACTATGAACACTACACCTGAAAAAACAAGATACTCCGACGAGGAGTTGCAAGAATTCAAGCAACTAATTCTCGAAAAGATAGCAACTGCTCAGCAAAATTATGACCAGTTGAAAGATCGCATCATGACCGACGAGAGTGCACCCAGCTTCAAGATGCTTGAAGAGGGAGCCTCAACACTGGGCAAGGAACAAGCCAGCCAAAGCGCACAAAGGCAGATGGACTTCATTCGCAAGTTGCAAGGAGCACTCTTGCGCATTGAGCAAAAAACCTATGGAGTGTGCCGTGTGACGGGCAAGCTCATTCCCAAAGAACGCCTCATGGCTGTGCCGCACACCACCCTATCGGTTGAAGGCAAAGAAATTGAGCAACAACAAAAAGTGAAAAGAAGAAGATAAAAAAATATTAATTCACTTGAATGAAACACCGCATTTCAAACGGAAAACTCACTGCCATGATTATCGTGGCAGTGATTGTCATTGACCAATGCCTCAAGATTTGGGTGAAAACCCACTTCTTCTATGGCGAGGAATTCAAGATAACCGAGTGGTTCAGATTGTTGTTTATCGAAAACAACGGAATGGCATTTGGCATGGAACTGGGCAACAAAATTTTCCTCACTTGGTTTCGCATCATTGCCGTGGCACTGCTCATCGTCTACTTGGCGAAGTTGAGCAAAAAACAAGGCGTGGCACGTGGCTATGTGGTGTGCCTCTCGCTCATCACCGCCGGGGCACTGGGCAATGTGCTCGACTGCATTTTCTATGGACTATTGTTCAACGCCCCCATGGCACCCGAGGTGGCACAATTCATGCCTCCCGAGGGTGGCTATCAGTCGATTTTCAATGGCAGAGTTGTCGACATGTTCTATTTTCCGCTATGCGAGTGGAACTGGCCCTCGTGGCTGCCAGTGGTGGGAGGCGAGCACTTTGTGTTTTTTCAACCCATCTTCAACTTTGCCGACGCTTGCCTCTCGGTGAGCGTGATTACACTCATTTTGTTCTACAACAAGTTTCTTGTGACCGAAAAAAACAATCAGCCCACCAACAACAACCCACAAGACACCACCACCAACTTGCAAGTCTAAAAATCAACGGTCTCATCACTCACCACAGTGGCAGCAACACGCATCATCTATATAGCAATCGTGCTTGTCGTGGCAGTTTTCACTGCCTGCGACAAGGCCCCCGATGGTGTCATCAAAGAGAGCACCATGATCGACTTGCTGGTCGACCTCAACAAGGCCGAAGGCTACATCGACCTGCGTGCAAGCGACTATCCCACCGATTCAACCAAGCAAGTGCTCAAGCAATCGATATTCAAGAAATATGGCATCACACAAGCCTCCTACGACTCCTCGCTGGTGTGGTATGCCCACAATATCGAAACCTATGAAAAGGTGTATAAAAAAGTGATTTTGCGCCTGCAAGAAGAGCAAAAAGAGATTCTCGACAAGCGCCGACAAGCACAAACTGCTCTAAACCAGCTCACCACCGCCCACAAAACCTATACATCACAAGGCGATACTGCCAACTTGTGGACCGGCATCAATCGATGGATATTCACCCCTGGCATGCAACAAGGCTATGTGAAATTTGACTTTGAACCCAGCCGCGAAAATGAGCAAGGCGACCAATACACATTGCAGCTGAAACTCCTATCCTTCAACAACAACTTCTCGATATTGCTGGCGGCCGACTACACCGATGGCACAACATCGCTCACACATCGCACATCTTTGTCCAACGACTGGTTTGACGTGCACTTGCTCACCGACTCAATGCGCACAGTGCGCCGAGTTTATGGCTACATTCGCTACGACATGCGCCCCCACTCGGTAGCATTCATCGACAGCGTGCAACTATTGCGCACACCGCTCGACCGCATGGAGTATAGCCGCATTGCTACTCAAAAATTCATCTCACCTCGCAAGCACGACTCACGCCCAGGCCTATCACCTGCCACAAGCCATGCTCAAGCCGCCCTCCGGCAACTCTACACCCCACAAGCCGGCCTCAACAAAAGTGGCCACACCCCAGCCCACTAACCCCACCCCCCCTATTCTCTCTCTCTTCAAGTGCAGTCCACAAGGTCTCCACTATATCCACCTGTGAGACCTTGGGCGACTTCACTGCCCCCACTCGCAACGTGCAACTGCCCGCTTTGCCAAACAACGTTGACAAGGCGATTGGGGCAGGTGG
>CAMYCE010000122.1 GCA_947254205.1 uncultured Prevotellaceae bacterium | reverse complement strand
TTATTGAATAACAATGGGTTCAAACCGACTTCTTGTGTTTAGCGGACAACAATAAAAAACAAAGAAACCTAATGACCGATTGGGGGTAAATTGCCAACCAAGAGAATCCAAAGAGCAATATTTGCACTTTGAATTGCACTTTGAAAGAAGTGGGACTTATAGCGTTGAGGGTGAGGAGGATTATTGGGTGTAGTTGTTGAGGGCGGCTTGGAGTTGGGTGATGATTTGGAGTTTGAGCTCGGGGGGCGAGAGCACCTCGATGTTGCTACCGTGTGAGAGAAGTTCTTCCATGAGGTCGTAGGTGAGGCGCATCTTGTATCTGAAAATCGAGTATTGGTCGTGAACTTCCTCTTGTTGGGAGGGGTGCAGGGGCAAGGCTCTCATGTATTTGGCTTGGGTAGTGCTCACGCGCAGTATCACCTCTTTGGCCTCGTCTTGATTGGTGGTGATGCCAAAGCAATCTTTGAAAAAATCGATGGGGTCGAAGTGGGTGGGCATCTTAAAGGTGTGGGGGGTGAGGGTGAGGTTGCTCATGCGGTCGAGGGCGTAGGTCTTGATTTTGCTATCTTTCACGTTGTAACCTATCACATACCACAGTTGCTTGAAAATCTTCACAAAATAAGGCTCTATCACAATGCCCTGTGTGGCATTCACGCGCTTGTGTGACTTGTAGTCGAAGGCAATGCGGTGATTCTCGCGCATGGCATCAATAATCACGGGCAGATGCTTTCGCGCCGAGGGCACATTTTCGAGCACAATGCGGCTCGACACATCGCTTGAGTTGCTCAACATGCCACTGAGCGACATTGAGTCGAGCAACCAGTGTTGCAGGCGCGACTCCGACTCGCTCTCGGTGTGGTCGATGTAGTATTCAAAGGTGGAGCGGTTGCACAGAATGTTGATGTTGAAAATCTCTTCAATGGCATTGCGATAGTTGAAGAATGTGCGTCGTGCCAGCGGGTTGCCGTCGCTGTAGGGTGAAAGCTCCCATTGGCGATTGAGCTGACTTAAGGTGATGTGGCCAAAACGTTCGATGGTGTCGACGATCCACACATAGATAGCGATGTGATTGCGTGCCATGAGCCTATTGATTTATTGCATGATTTTGTTTCTTGAGCAGGCAAAGCAAGCCCACAATGGTGAAGGCTGCGTTGTAGAGCAGCAGTTCAAACCCTATTTCATAGTTGCAATATTGCTTCATGGCATATTGCAGCCCCCAACTGAGCACGGGGGCAAGAATGCACACGAGAGGCACCCAGCGGTCGCGCACGTGCAAGTGAGTGAACATGCCAAAGGCGAAGAGCCCCAAAATGGGGCCATAGGTGTAGCTCGCCAAGGCATAAACGAGCTTGATGGCACTGTCGTTGTTGAGCAGGTAGAAAGCAAAAATAATGGCCCCCATGATCACAGCCATTGTCACATGCACCACTTTGCGCGTTTTGCCCAACTGTTGCTCGTTTTGCTTCTTGTTGCTTTCGAGTATATCGACGGTGAACGAGGTGGTGAGGGCTGTGAGAGCTGAGCCGGCTGCCGAGTAGCCTGCCGACACAAAGCCCAGCACAAATAAGATGCCCACCACCACAGGCATGTCGCTGTGCCATGCCACGAGGCTAAACAGGGTGTCGGCCTTCTCGGGCGTGTCGATGCCGTGGCTGCGCGTGTAGAGCACCAGCAGGGTGCCCAGCACGAGAAACAGGAACACGACAAACATCTGTGTGATGCCACTCACGATGAGACCTTTTTTCGACTCTTTCACGTTTTTGCTCGCAAGGGTGCGTTGCATGAGGTCTTGGTCAAGCCCCGTCATGGCAATCACCATGAAAATGCCGGCAAGAAATTGTTTCCAAAAATAGGAGCCTTCGCTGGCGTTGTCAAAGAAAAACACACGTGTGGTGCCACTTTGGGTTATTTTATCGAGCAGGCTGCCTTCGCCCAAACTTTCTGCGACCATCACGATGCACAACACCACCGAGAGAATGAGGCACAGGCTCTTGAGCGTGTCGGTCCAAATCACGGTTTTCACTCCCCCTTGCAGCGTGTAGAGGAAGATGAGGGCAATCGTGACAATGATGTTCACAATAAAGGGAATGTTGAGCGGGTCAAACACCAGTAGTTGCAACGACAGGCACACCACCAAAAAGCGCACGGCGGCGCCCAGCATCTTGCTGATGAAGAAAAACCATGCCCCCGTCTTGTGAGTCTTGGCTCCAAATCGCTCATCGAGGTAGCCATAAATCGACACCAAGTTGCGCTTGAAAAATAGGGGCATGAGCAGGTAGGCAATGGCAAAGTAGCCCACTGCAAAGCCCAGCACCATCTGCATGTAGCCATATTGCGATGCCAGCACCATACCCGGCACAGAGATGAAGGTGACGCCCGAAATGGGCGCGCCTATCATGGCAATTGCCACAATAAACCATGGGGCTTGATGCCCACCTGTGAGGGCAGTTTGGGCATCGCTCTTGCGCGAGGCAAGCCACGACACGAGAAATAGAACGATAAAGTAGCCAACAATGGTGGCGAGTACAATCCAAGGGGTTTGCATGTTGGGTGTAATGTTTTTTTGTTGTTAAATTGCTGTGTTGTGAGTAGTTTTATTCTTGATAGAGCAGATAGGGCCGGCGTTGCTTTTTGAATTTTTCAACATCGGCCTTCCACGTGGCTTTGATTTGCTCGGCAGTTTTGCCTTGTTCAATCATTTCATAAACGTGAGTGTTGCCCATGAGCAGATTGAAGAAATTGCGCTCACCGCTCTTGAGCAAGAAGGGCTTACCCTCGCGCTTGAGGTTGTTGTAGGCATCGATCACATAGCTCAAGTCGATGCCATTTTTGATGGCAGTTTCTTCGCTCATTTTGCTCAAGTCCACACCATGGCACAGCACATCTTGCTGGGGTGGCGTTTTGGCTCCAAATCGGCTGGTGGGGGTGAAGTGAAACTTGCGCCCCGTCATGCAGGGGTGCCCGTAGCATTGAAAAGGAATGTCGGTGCCACGCCCAAGGCTCACTGTTGTGCCCTCAAAGTAGCAAATCGACGGATAGAGATAGATGCTCAACATGTTGGGCAGGTTGGGCGAAGGGGCCACGGGCAGGCGATAACGCGTGCTGTGGGTGTAGCCGGTGCAGGGTATCACGGTGAGGTCGACTCGCTTGCCCCTATTGAGCCACCCCTCGCCATTGGCCATGCGAGCCAGCTCGCCCATGGTCATGCCGTGCACGGTGGGAATGGGCAATCCGCCCACACCACTCTTGAGTTTCATGTCGAGAATGGGGCCGTCGACATACATGCCATTGGGGTTGGGCCTGTCGAGCACCACCACCTGCTTGCCGTGCACAGAGGCGGCATTCATGAGGTTGATCATCGTGATATAGTAGGTGTAGTAGCGCAATCCCACATCTTGCAAGTCAATCACAATCACGTCAAACTGGCTCATCACCTCCTTGCTGGGATAGGGCGACTTGCCATCATAGAGCGATGCAATGGGCAGACCGGTTTTCTCGTCGATGCTGCTACTCACGTGTTCGCCGGCATCGGCTTTGCCACGAAAACCATGCTCGGGCGAGAATATCGTTGTCACCTTGAGCCCCTTGTCGAGCATGATGTCGAGCACATGCTTGTTGCCCACCGTGCCTGTTTGGTTGCTCAACAAGGCAATGCGCTTGCCCTTGAGCAGGGGCACATATTGATTGGTGCGTGCAGCGCCCACCACCACAGTTTCACTCGCTTTGCGGTTTTGGGTCTGTGTGCAGGCCTGTTGGGCCTTGGGTTGTGCCGTGGTTGGTTTTGCCGACTGTGAACTGCAACTGGCTTCAAGCGCAATGCCGGCAGTGCATGCTATCAAGAGCCACAGGGGTTTCAAAAGTCTCATGTTTTGTTTTACGTTCATTTAGTGTGAGTGCATTGAGGTTTCGCAGGCCCGGTGTTGTAGCCTTATTCTCGTTGCAAATATAGCATAATTCTGCTATCTTAGCCAAAGCTCTGCTATCTTTTTGCTACCTTTGCAGTCACACAACTATGATGAACAGGAAAGATTTTGAAATTATGGCTCCCGTGGGTTCGTGGGAGTCGTTGATAGCCGCCCATCAAGGCGGAGCCGATGCCATCTATTTTGGCATTGAGGGGCTTAACATGCGCAGCAAGTCGAGCGTGAATTTCACTCTCGACGACCTCAAGGCCATTGCCTCGTGGTGCCATGAGCACGGCATGAAAAGCTATCTCACAGTCAATACCATCGTGTATGACGAAGACATTGACTACATGCACCAAATTGTTGATGCCGCCAAGAAGGCCGGCGTCACCGCCATCATTGCCAGCGACATGGCCTCTATCACCTATGCACGCAGCATTGGAGTGGAGGTGCACATTTCCACTCAAGTCAATGTGAGCAATAGCGAGGCGATGCGCTACTATAGCCAGTGGGCCGACGTGATGGTGCTGGCGCGCGAGCTCAATCTCGACCAAGTGAAGCGCATTCACGACAGTATTGTGGCAGGCAACGTGCGTGGCCCTCATGGCGAGCTGGTGCGCATCGAGATGTTTTGCCACGGTGCCTTGTGCATGGCGGTGAGTGGCAAGTGCTACTTGAGCCTGCACGAGACCGGGGCGAGTGCCAATCGAGGGGCTTGTCGCCAAATATGCCGTCGCGGCTATCAAGTCACCGACCGCGACACAGGCGAGGAGTTGGCTATCGAAAACCAATATATCATGAGCCCCAAAGACTTGAAAACCATTCACTTCATCAACAAGATGATTGATGCCGGAGTGCGAGTTTTCAAGATTGAGGGCAGGGCACGCGGTGCCGAGTATGTGCGCACGGTGGTGAGCTGCTACAACGAGGCGATAGGTGCCATTGTCGATGGTAGCTATAGCGAGGAAAAAATCGAGCAGTGGAACGAGCGACTTGCCACAGTGTTTAACCGTGGCTTTTGGAACGGCTACTACTTGGGCCAGCGATTGGGCGAGTGGACCTCAAAATATGGCTCCAGTGCCACTCATGTCAAGCAATATGCCGCCAAGGGTGTGCGCTACTTTTCCAAACTTGGAGTGGCGGAGTTTCTCATGGAGGCAGGCGAGTTGCATGTGGGCGACAATGTCGTGATCACGGGCCCCACAACTGGCGCAGTGATGATGCAGGTGGAGGAAATCAGGGTTGACCTCAAGCCCGTTGAGAAAACCGTGAAAGGAGAACACTTCTCCATCAAGACCGAAACCAAAATACGCCCCAGCGACAAACTCTTCCTGTGGCGAGAAACCGAAATCGCAAAAAAAATAAAAATTAAACATTTCTCTGACCACAATAAAAATGACCCGATGCTTGCTAAGCAACCACCGGGCCTAAAAAATAAAAGTCCTGTTTCGGTCTACTTCTCCGTATCTTCTGATTCCTGATAGAAGATAGCAGGTGCACCCATGACAAAGGTGGGTTTTACTACTTTCCCATCTCGGTTAAAAATAGGGCAAGGAGAGCCCAAAGGATCGGTCAATTCATCATCATGCAATTTTCCTGCCCCTGAAACGTTGCCCTGGGTAAGGCGGTG
>CAMYCE010000121.1 GCA_947254205.1 uncultured Prevotellaceae bacterium | reverse complement strand
ATATTAAGGTATAACGCAGACGATGCATGCATCATCTCTACCCAAGCTCTACCAACCGAAAAAATCCGCTGAGCCCAAATGCCTCGGTTCTGCTTCTTTTGTTTGATGACATCGATTTCCAAAAAATCATTAAAAGATTGTGAACAATAGTCAATAATCGGGCAATTATGAGTACCTTTGACATGGTTTCCTGATGGGCACTTGCTGTGAAGTGCCAAGGGGGGATACATGACTACAAAATTTTGACTCTAAGAAGTAAGAAACTATAACTAACGTAAAAAAGTACTATTATTTAAAACGAACTTAACATGGTTTATTCACAAGAAGTACAAGACATGTGCTGTGTAGCAAAGGGTGCTAACCACCCTTCTGCTCCAATTCCAGAGGAGGGAAAATGGGTTAGATCAAAGGAAATTAAAGATATTTCGGGTTTTTCTCATGGCATTGGCTGGTGTGCCCCACAACAAGGTGCTTGCAAACTTTCGCTAAACGTGAAAGAGGGCATTATCGAAGAATGCCTTGTTGAAACAATTGGTTGCTCAGGCATGACCCACTCGGCAGCAATGGCAGCCGAGATTCTTCCTGGAAAAACCGTGCTCGAGGCGTTGAACACCGACCTCGTGTGCGATGCCATCAACACTGCCATGCGCGAGCTGTTCTTGCAAATGGTGTATGGTCGCACTCAAAGTGCATTTAGCGAGGGTGGCCTTGTTGTGGGTGCTTCGCTTGAAGACTTGGGCAAGGGTTTGCGCAGTCAGGTGGGCACCATGTTTGGCACTCGCGCCAAGGGTGTGCGCTACCTTGAAATGACCGAAGGCTATTGCACTCGCATGGCTCTCGATGAGAACAACGAAGTGATTGGCTATGAATTTTTGAGCCTTGGCAAATTCACCGACTTCATGAAGAAGGGCAAAAGCCCCGAAGAGGCTCTGGAACTTGCCAAAGGTCACTATGGCCGTTTTGAGAATGCAGCTAAATATATTGACCCACGTAAAGAATAATAAAGGAGGAGGATACAACAATGATTAGAACGGTTAAATTTGAATCACAAGATCGTCGTGAGAAACAAGTGCTTGCAGCCTTGCAAGCCGCTGGCATCAACAGCATTGAAGAAGCCAACGAAATTTGCGACAAGTATGGTATCGACCCCTATAAAACTTGCGAAGAAACACAGCAAATTTGCTTTGAAAACGCAAAATGGGCCTATGTTGTGGGTGCTGCTATTGCCTTGAAGAAAGGTTGCAAAAATGCAGCCGATGCAGCCGAAGCCATTGGCTTGGGCCTTCAGGCATTTTGCATTCCCGGCTCGGTAGCCGACGACCGCCTTGTGGGATTGGGTCATGGCAACCTTGCTGCTCGCTTGCTGCGTGAAGAAACCAAGTGCTTTGCCTTCTTGGCCGGACACGAGTCGTTTGCCGCAGCCGAAGGTGCCATCAAGATTGCCGGCAAGGCCAACAAGGTGCGCAAAGAGCCTTTGCGCGTTATCTTGAACGGTCTTGGCAAAGATGCAGCCAAAATCATTAGCCGCATCAATGGTTTCACCTATGTGCAAACCCAATTTGACTACTTCACTGGCGAGTTGAAAGTTGTGGGCAAAACTCCCTATAGCGATGGCGATCGCGCCAAGGTGAACTGCTATGGTGCCGACGATGTGCGCGAAGGCGTGGCCATCATGTGGCACGAGGGCGTGGACGTGTCGATCACCGGCAACTCTACCAACCCCACTCGCTTCCAGCACCCGGTGGCTGGCACCTACAAGAAGGAGCGCGTGTTGCAAGGCAAACCCTACTTTAGTGTTGCCAGTGGTGGTGGCACAGGTCGCACTTTGCACCCCGACAACATGGCAGCAGGTCCAGCCTCCTATGGCATGACCGACACATTGGGTCGCATGCACAGCGATGCCCAATTTGCAGGTTCGTCGTCGGTGCCTGCCCACGTTGAAATGATGGGCTTCCTTGGCATTGGCAACAACCCCATGGTGGGTTGCACAGTAGCAGTAGCCGTTGATGTGGCTCAAGCTCTTGCAAAATAAACCCATCACTCACAAACTATAGAGCAACAAGCGTTGCTCCACAATTCACACCCTGAAACTCCTGCCAAGTGCAATGTGGCAGGAGTTTCTTTGTGTGCATTATTTTTAGTAACTTTGCACGCACTTTTACAGCTATAATCATGATTATTACAAGCAATTTAGGTATTCAATTCGGGAAAAAAGTTCTTTTTCAAGACGTTAATTTAAAATTCACACCAGGCAATTGTTATGGCATCATTGGTGCCAATGGAGCAGGAAAAAGCACGCTCATGCGCATGCTGAGCGGACAACTCACCCCCACTCAAGGCAACGTGACACAAGGTCCCGGCGAGCGCATGAGTGTGCTGGCTCAAGACCACTTTGCATTTGATGAGTTCACAGTCATGGACACCGTGTTGCAAGGCCACTCGGTGCTGTGGAGCGTGATGCAGGAGAAAAATGCCATCTATGCCAAAGAAGACTTCACCGATGCCGATGGAGTGCGTGCCAGCGAGCTGGAAGAAAAATTTGCCGAGCTCAATGGCTGGAATGCCGAGAGCGATGCAGCAGCCCTGTTGAGTGGACTGGGAGTGAAAGAGGAATTTCACTACACCTTGATGAAGGATATGCCAGCCAAAGCCAAAGTGCGCGTGCTGCTGGCTCAAGCCCTCTATGGCAACCCCGACAATCTGTTGCTTGATGAGCCAACCAACGACCTTGACCTCGACACGGTGACATGGCTCGAAAACTACCTGTCGAACTTTGAAAACACAGTGCTGGTGGTGAGCCACGACCGCCACTTTCTTGATGCTATATCGACCCATACTCTCGACATCGACTATCACAAAATCACGCTCTATTCGGGTAACTACAGTTTTTGGTATCAGTCGAGCCAACTGGCATTGCGACAGATGCAACAACAAAACAAGCGGGCCGAAGAGAAGCGCAAAGAGTTGCAAGAGTTTATACGCCGATTCAGTGCCAATGTGGCAAAATCCAAGCAAACCACAAGTCGCAAAAAGATGCTTGAAAAACTCAATATCGAGGAAATTCAGCCCTCATCGCGACGCTACCCGGGCATCATTTTCACCACCGAGCGCGACCCCGGCAACAAGATTCTCGAAGTGAGCGGACTCACTGCCAGCATTGATGGTGAAGTCTTGTTTAAAGACCTGAATTTTAATGTTGAAAAAGACGATAAAATTGTGTTTTTGAGCCGAGATCCTCGCGCAATGACAGCCTTGTTTGAAATCATATCGGGCAATCGCAAGCCCGATGCAGGCCACTATGAGTGGGGGCAAACCATCACCACCTCCTACCTGCCTCTTGAAAGCGACAAGTTCTTTGACAACGACTACAATCTCGTTGATTGGCTGAGCCAATATAGCAACGACACCAGCGAAATCTACTTGAAAGGATTTTTAGGAAAAATGCTCTTCAGTGGCGAAGATGTGCTCAAAAAAGCATCGGTGCTATCGGGAGGCGAGAAACGTCGCTGCATGATTGCCAAAATGATGATGACCAGTGCCAATGCTATCATTCTCGACACTCCCACCAACCACCTCGACCTTGAGTCGATTCAAGCTTTCAACAACACATTGCAAGCCTTCAAGGGAGTGGTGCTCATGTCGTCGCACGACCACGAGTTTATTCAAACTGTGTGCAACCGCGAGATAGAGTTAACCCCCAATGGCATGATTGACAAGATGATGGACTATGACGACTATATCACCGACGAAAAAGTAATAGCCTTGCGAGAAAAACTCTACTCCAAATAGAGAGCAACCCGCGAGCATGGGTGAGAAAAGCCCAACAACAGAATTACACGAATAAAACACGCCAATACTTTTTGCAATCAATTGGTTAAATTGTTTTATCCCAAATCGGTCATTAGGTTTCTTTGTTTTTGTCAAATTATTTTGAGTAATTTTTGATTGATTTTGAGGGCGTTTAGCGGGCTAAACAACCGAAAAAGCAGTCAAAAAGAACCAAAATAAATGACAAAGGCAAGGAAAAGCCTAATATATTTTCTTATTGCGACCTAATGACCGATTGGGGTTTATTTGTGTAATTATTTTTTTGGGCTCAGCAATTGATGCTGGTGATGTAGAAAAATAAAAAAGATGCACCTTTTTTTGATGCATCTCTTAGCAAAGTTGTAGCGGGATCGAGAATTGAACTCGAGACCTCCGGGTTATGAATCCGACGCTCTAACCAACTGAGCTATCCCGCCATTTCCGTTTTGCGAGTGCAAAGTTAATAGCATTGTAGCAATATTCCAAACATTTCACACGATATTTTTTTCAGCTTTTAACGAGCATCAAATATTTTAACGATGCGTCACAACAGGAACTAATGCCTACAAATTGCATTTCGCTCCTAAAAATCAACCATTTAAGAGCCTTTTACCTCCAGCAGAAGAGGCAAAATAGACGTTGCAACCATCTTTCCTCCCCATGCCAACAAAAATTATTTTTGCCTTATTACTTTGCGAGTGGCACCATTATTCATTTGTTCAATAGATATTCCCTCAAAAGAATCATAAACTTGCCGACCACTCAGGTCATAACGATTGGCAACAGAGGCTCTATCGCTCGAAATAAAAGGCACGGCACTTGTGCCAGTAGAAATCACCACCTCTTCACACAAGTCGTCGCCCAAGGCAATTCCATGCAAAGATTTATAGAAAAACGCATCGACGGGCTTAACAATTTTGCAACCATCAAAAGTGATATTAGCAAAGGCATGCATGGCATAGCCTGAATAGCCTTGCACCAAATGCCCCACACTGCGCACATTGGCATTGCGCATAATGAGTTTTGCTGAATATTCGCTTGTTTCACTATCTTTTACTCCCACAATTCCATTCCACCCCATAGCCATCAAGTCGCAATCTTGAATGGTGAGTGTGGCACCCTTTCCACGCATCCAGATGCAGGAACTCTCGGCATAGCCACTGCAAATCAAGGAGCCAGGGCCACTGATAGTGAGGTTGCAATTGGCAGTGAGCAAAGTGCTTGCAAAGTCAACAAGCAGGTTGCTACCCTTGAGCCGAAGAGTGTGAGGCTCACTTGATGCAAAATACAGGCAAGCGCTCTCTGAAACATCGACAACCGTTGCATTGTTGAGTGTGAGCGTTTTAGACTCAAAATCATAGCTCACCGTGCCATCGCCCAGCACGTCGTGAGCGTTGCCACTGGTCACAGCAACACCTTTCACCACAACAGGACTGCTCACTTGAGCCTGCATGGCACTCGCCCAATTGAGAGCCAAGCACACCACTATCACAAATTTGAGTAAATTGATTCTCATTTTTTTTGGTTTAAATTGGTTGTTTTCAATGCAAACATAATAAAAATTTTAAAGATTTAGAATACACCTCTGTTTTTATCACAGAGCAACAAAAATAACCACTAAAAGGAGTATAAATTTGTGATGCCAAGAAACTAAAAATAAATTTGTAATTTTGTATGTGTAAGTTACGAAAAGAGTGTAATTTATTGGAAATGAGCGTAGGTTAATTACTCTTGATAGTAATAGGTTACGATTTAGTTAGTTATCTACTGCATTATCCTTCTG
>CAMYCE010000120.1 GCA_947254205.1 uncultured Prevotellaceae bacterium | reverse complement strand
CTATTTCTTTTTGTATAGATGGTATATTGTCTCTCTTTTGTTTCGTCGAACTTCTATTTTACCCCCAATCAAGACATTAAAAAAGGTTGCAAACCCCAATGGAGCTTGCAACCTTTTAATTTCTTGTATAAAAACGAAGAGCTAAACTTAGGCTTTCTTCTTGCGATTACCATAGCGGTTGAGGAACTTATCAACACGACCTGCGGTGTCAACGAGTTTCTGCTTACCGGTGAAGAAGGGGTGAGAAGTATTGGTGATTTCAAGCTTAACCAATGGGTAGGTCTTACCGTCGATTTCAATAGTCTCTTTTGAAGCAACAGTTGAACGAGTGATAAAAGTCTCGTCGTTAGACATGTCCTTGAAGCAAACTTCGCGGTAATTGTCTGGGTGAATACCTTTTTTCATTTTAATTTATCTCTTTTTTATAATTTTACATTCTTGCCAGCGGTGGTAAATCGCTGTAAACTTGCAATGGCTTGCAAAAGTACTAATTTTTATTGAAACTCAAAAGCTTTCACTTTGTTTTCTTTCCTATCATTCAAAAAATAAGTTTTTCACATTAAAATTGTTGCTCTGATTACAGCATCTCTAATCCAAAACTCATTTTTTAGAAAAAAACTTACCGATATATTCCAACATTCTTGCACAAATCAATTCTAATGCCTATCTTTGCAATACAGAAATTTCAAAAACGCTAAGTTAAAAGCGAAAATTTTATTCACTCTCTCTTGAAAGGTCTCCTTTTCACTTAGCTTCCCACTTTATTTTCGACATTAATAAATTTAATTTATAGATTTTACTATAATAATGTGTCTCTATTGCGCATGTTCCGCTTTTTGGGCTTAATACAGCAGTAATAGAACCCCCAAATTTTTCAAACGAAAAATATATATATGTACAACATCAACGACTTAAATTCCATGGCAGAGCCCGAACTCAAGGAGCTCGCTAAAACAATGGGGCTCAAAAAAGTTGACTCAACCGAAAAAGACGATTTAGTTTTTCAAATCTTAGACCAGCAAGCTATTCAAGAAGCAGCCAACGCTCCACAAATTGTCGTCAAGAAAAAACGCACGCGCGCTACCAAAGACGAGGCAAACACAGCCAAGGAGTCGAAAGCGGAGTCAAGCAAAAAAACAAGCTCTGCACAAGAAGATAAAAATCAAGCCAAAAATGGCACCGCGAAAACGGCAAAGAAAAAGAGTGCCGAGCCAAAGAAAAAAACTCCCAGCAACAAAGAAAACGCCTCCACAACAAGCGACGGGCAAGACGTAGCCACCGAAAAGGCAACAAAAACTCCCAGCAACTCAACCAACGAAGCGCCTCAAGCCGAAGAGAAAGTGCCCGTTGCCAAGGCCAACGACACCCCAAAAAACCAACGCAAGCGCATTGTGAAAGTTGTGGAACAATCGGCGCCTGCCAACGACAAGCAGAATCAAGCCGAGCTTGCATTTGACGAGCCCACAGTGCCACAAGAGCAGCCCGCCACCACCATTTCCATTCAAGAGCAACCCACTGCCCAAGAGGCAAGCTACAACGAGGTGGCTATATCAAACTCAATGCCCGAGGAAGCAGCTATCGGGGCTTCTGCCTATGACGGCATTCAAGAACCTGCCTATGATGGTGACACACAAGACCCATATTATGGTGGCGAAGAGCAATTTGACGGGAATTATCAAGAACAGCCAGCTGGCGACTTTCAAAGCTATTTTGACAATGGTGAAGAGCAACAAGCCGCAAGCCGTTTTGACCGCCAACAAGTGGGATTAGGTGCATTTTTCAACACGGGTGCTGTGCACACCTTCAAGCCACGCACTCAAAAGGAAAAAGAAGAAGACGAGCGCAGACGTGCCGAGGCTCGTCGCCGTGTTGCCGAAGAGGCTGCCAAAGCTCCCATCATCATTCAAGAGCCTAAAATCGAGAAAGAACCACAGGGCAAGAAAAACAAGAAAAACAAAAAAAATCAACCACAGCCACAAGCCAACATCATCGATAACCCCTATGCCGACACTCCCTATAACTTTGAGGGAATTTTAAATGGTAGCGGACTTCTCGAAATCATGCCCGATGGCTATGGCTTTTTGCGCTCGTCGGACTACAACTATCTCACCTCGCCCGACGACATCTATGTGTCGCAAGCTCAAATCAAGAACAATGGCTTGAAAACCGGTGATGTGGTAGAAGGCACCATTCGTCCTCCTCGCGAAGGCGAAAAATACTTTCCCTTGTGTGAAGTGAAACTCATCAATGGTCGCACTCCCAGCTTTGTGCGCGATCGTGTGCCCTTTGAGCACCTTGTGCCTTTGTTCCCCGACGAGAAATTTGACCTCACCAGTGGCAAGCAACCCAATATTTCAACTCGCATCGTCGACATGTTTGCCCCCATTGGCAAGGGCCAACGCGGCCTCATTGTGGCTCAACCCAAGACGGGTAAAACCATCTTGCTCAAAGACATTGCCAACGCCATTTCGGAAAATCACCCAGAGACCTACATGATCATCTTGCTCATCGACGAGCGTCCCGAAGAGGTGACCGACATGGCTCGCAGCGTGAATGCCGAGGTGATTGCCTCAACCTTTGACGAACCCGCCGACCGCCATGTGAAGATTGCCGAGCTTGTGCTAGCCAAAGCTAAACGCATGGTTGAGTGTGGCCACGATGTGGTGATATTGCTCGACTCTATCACACGCTTGGCACGGGCCTACAACACCAATGCGCCTGCATCGGGCAAAATACTATCGGGTGGTGTTGATGCCAATGCCCTGCAACGCCCCAAGCGATTCTTTGGTGCCGCACGCAACATTGAAAATGGCGGTAGCCTCACCATCATTGCCACAGCTCTCACCGACACAGGGTCGAAGATGGACGAGGTGATTTTTGAAGAATTCAAGGGCACCGGCAACATGGAGTTGCAACTCGACCGCAAGTTGTCGAACAAGCGCATCTTCCCTGCCGTCGACATCATGGCATCGAGCACACGACGCGACGACTTGCTGCTCAATCAAGACACGCTTAATCGCATGTGGATTTTGCGACGCTTCTTGAGCGACCGTAACTCGATTGAGGCAATGGAATTTATCAAAGATCGCATGCAACGCACTCGCAGCAATGAGGAGTTGTTGCTCACAATGAACGATTAACACTTTCCCCCCACACACACATGGCACGCATTCTCGCTATCGACTATGGTCGCCGCCGCACCGGCATTGCCGTGACCGACCCGTTGCAACTCATTGCTGGCAACCAAACCACCATTGCCACTCATGAACTCATGGCGTTTCTCAAAAACTACATGGCACAAGAGGAAGTTGAAACCATAGTAATAGGGTTGCCCACTCAACTCAACGGACAACCCAGCGAGAGCATGCGCTATATTGAGCCATTTGTCAACCGGCTCAAAAAAGAGATGCCCCACATGCCCATAGTGATGTATGACGAGCGATTCACCTCAACGATAGCCCATCGCGCTATGCTTGATGGAGGCATGAAAAAAAGTGATCGACGCGACAAGGCACGTGTCGACTCTATTGCCGCTACAATCATTTTGACCGATTACTTGGAAAGTAAAAAAATTTAACAACAAAGAAATCATGGTACTACCTATTTATATCTACGGCCAACCCGTGTTGCGAGAAGTGGCTAAAGAAATCGATAAAGACTACGAAGGGTTGCAAGAACTCATTCAAAACATGAAAGACACCATGTATGCCAGCGATGGCATTGGCATTGCCGCTCCACAGGTGGGTGTGAGCGCACGCATCATCTATATCGATGTTGATGTGCTCAAAGACGATTTCCCCGAACTTGCCGGCAAGCAAATGGTGCTACTCAACCCCCGGCTCACTGTTGATGAGCAAAGCGACACCGTGACAAGCGACGAGGGTTGCTTGAGCCTGCCCGGCATTAGCGAGAGCGTGACCCGCCACTCCAAGGTGCACCTGCACTGGTGGGACGAGAACTGGAACGAGCACGACGAAGACATCGAGGGCTACTTGGCACGAGTGGTGCAACATGAATATGACCACCTTGAGGGACATGTGTTTATCGACCACATCTCGCCCATTCGCAAGCAACTCATTCGCGGCAAGCTCACCAACATGATTAAAGGAAAAATCAGAGTGCGCTATCGTGCCAAATTCTTCAAGGCCGGCAACCGCCGATAATAAAAGGCATGACTCTCACATTGCCACATTTTTTTTTGAAACAAAATTATTAATAGAATAAACGAAATGGAAAACAATAGCATTATCACTATCACACAACAAGATCGTAATTACATTAAAATGGCTTGCGAGATTGCAAGCCAAAACATCGACAAAGGTGGAGGCCCCTTTGGAGCCGTCATCGTGAAAGAGGGCGAGATTGTGGCAACCGGAGCCAACTCGGTGACACTCACCAACGACCCCACTGCCCATGCCGAGGTAAACGCCATTAGGCGAGCTTGTGCCCTCAAGCAAAATTTCAAACTCGAAGGCTGTGTGATTTATAGCAGCTGCGAGCCTTGCCCCATGTGCCTGAGTGCGCTATATTGGGCCGGAGTGACGCGCATCTACTATGCCAACACACAAAACGATGCCGATGCCATCAACTTTGGAGACGAGTTTATTTATAAAGAAATAGCCAAACCTCATCTCAAACGTCTCATTCCTTGCATTCACATCGACGAGCCTCAAGCCATTGAGCACTTTAAAAAGTGGTCGAGCAAGATCGACAAAATTGCGTATTAATCGCCCCCTCTCCCCCATCATCAAGATTTTTCAACAACCAATCACACCCCAACAACCCCAAGTGTTGAGTGTGATTGGTTGTTTTTAGGTCCTCACCTTAAAACTCGATTTGGTTTGGGGCAATTTTATCGGCCTCGGTGAGTGGACGCAAAACCTTGCATGGCACACCAGTGGCAAGCACGCCCGGCGGAATGTTGCGAGTAACCACACTGCCAGCCCCAATCACACTGCCCTCGCCTATCGTGACTCCGCCACACACTGTGCTCCCTGCGCCAATCCACACGTTGTCTTCAAGGGTGATGGGAGCCGATGTTTCATAGGCACCACTCTTGCGCTGGTCGGGGTTTAGCGGGTGACCTGCACACGAGAGCACAACACAGGGACCCAGCAACACGCTGCGTCCAATGTGAATGGGCGACGTGTCGAGAAACACACAATTGTAGTTGACCAAGGCAAAGCCTTTGAAGTGAATGTTGAAGCCAAAGTCGCAATGAAACGACTGCATCAAATACACCGAGCCATGATAGGTGCCAAAAAGGCGCATCAATATGTCGTGCTGACCTGCCACATCATCGGGGTCGCTTTGGTTGAATTGCCAGCACAGGCGACGCGCTTTTTCTTGCGGACCATGCGGAATGTGCATGGCATTGCCCACAAAGGGGAGGTCTTGCTTTATGCGTTCAATAATGTCCATGAGGTTGAGCTATTGTTGTCACAAAAATAACTATAATTTAACGTTGTTGTGTCTAAATCATCATATTAAAAAACACAACAGGCAGAGAATTGGTGTGAATGTTCCTGCCTGTTGGGTTTTGAGTTATGTATGGGTGAAGCTTAATACACCAACTTCAATGAGCGTGTCAAGCCTTGTTGGGTAGTTAAACCCCAGTCGTTCATTAGGTCGCAATAAGAAAATATCTTAGGCTTTTCCTTGCCTTTGTCATTTA
>CAMYCE010000119.1 GCA_947254205.1 uncultured Prevotellaceae bacterium | reverse complement strand
AGACCTTTTACTTAAATTTGCAAACGTAGTTGCATTTTGAAGTTGAATCTACGTTATAACTTAAAACAAGGAAAGTTTGGTAGTTCAAAAAACATTCACTAAATTTGCACCGCTATTTTTAATAATTATAAAAATTTTTCAGAATGTATTTAGATTCAGAGAAGAAGAAAGAAATCTTCGGCAACTACGGCAAAAGCAATACTGATACTGGGTCTCCCGAGGCTCAGATTGCATTATTCTCGGTTCGTATTGCCCACTTGACCGAACACTTGAAGGTCAACAAAAAAGATTATACGACTCAACGTTCGCTCAAGATGCTGGTAGGTAAGCGTCGTCGCTTGCTTGATTACTTAATCAAGAAAGACATCAACCGCTATCGTGCCATCATCGCTAAGAAAGAACTCGGTATTCGCAAGTAATCACCCTGTTTTATTTAGAGCGAGACACACAATCTCTAAGAAAAAGGAAACTGCTACAATCATCATGGTTGTAGCAGTTTTTTTTGTGCCCACCTCCCCAAGAAAGCGACTCAGCCCCCAAGTGAGGGCGATGCGCCCGATGATGGGGCATTTATAAAACCAACTTGCCCCGGGCTTGAACGCAAATCGGTCATTAGGTTTCTTGGTATTTGACAATTTATTTTGAGTAATTTTTGATTGATTTTGAGGGCGTTTAGCGGGCTAAACAACCAAAAAAAACAGTCAAAAAGAACCAAAATAAATGGCAAAGGCAAGGAAAAGCCTAAGATATTTTCTTATTGCGACCTAATGACCGATTGGGGTTTAAACAACAATTTGCCTATTGCCGGCTATGGCGCTTTTTTTGTGAATTCTATACGCTCTTTTTGCCGATAAATGTGTACCTTTGTAGCCTAAATTAGAGATATTATATGCAAAACATTAGAAATGTTGCCATTATAGCCCATGTCGATCATGGGAAGACAACACTGGTTGACAAAATGCTTGCCGCAGGCAATCTATTTAGAGAAAACCAGCAAGTAGGTACACAAATTCTTGACAGTAACGATATTGAACGCGAACGAGGAATCACTATTCTATCAAAAAATGTTTCAATAAACTACAAGGGTTATAAAATCAACATCATCGACACTCCAGGTCACTCCGACTTTGGCGGTGAAGTTGAGCGAGTGCTCAACATGGCCGACGGCTGCTTGTTGCTGGTTGATGCCTTTGAGGGACCCATGCCACAAACTCGATTTGTGCTCCAAAAAGCTATCGAAATAGGCCTTAAACCCATTGTGGTGATCAACAAGGTCGACAAGCCCAATTGTCGCCCCGACGAGGTGCAAGAACAAGTGTTTGAACTCATGTGTAACCTCGATGCCAATGAAGATCAGCTTGAATTTCCAACCGTGTTTGGCTCGGCCAAAGAAGGCTGGATGAGCAACGACTGGAACCAGCCCACCACCGACATCACTGCAGTGCTTGATGCAATTGTTGAGCACATTCCCGAGCCTAAAGTTCAAGAAGGCAGTGCCCAAATGGTGATCACCTCGCTCGACTACAACAGCTATGTGGGGCGCATTGCAGTGGGACGCGTGCATCGTGGCGAACTCAAAGACGGCATGACAGTAGCTTTGTGCCAAAAAGATGGCTCTGTCGTGAAACAAAAAGTCAAGGAATTGCGCACCTTTGAGGGCATGGGCCAAGTGCACGCCAATAGTGTGGGCAGTGGCGACATTTGCGCCATTATTGGTCTTGAAGGCTTTGAAATTGGCGACACGGTTGCCGACCCCGAAAACCCCGAACCCCTACCCCGCATTGCTATCGACGAGCCCACCATGTCGATGCTCTTCACCATCAACGACTCTCCTTTTTTTGGTAAAGACGGCAAGTTTGTGACATCGCGCCACATTTGGGAACGACTACAACATGAGTTGCAAAAAAACCTTGCTTTGCGTGTCGAGAAAACCGAGCGCGAAGAGGCTTGGAACGTGTTTGGCCGTGGAGTGCTGCACTTGAGCGTGCTCATCGAGGAGATGCGTCGCGAGGGCTATGAACTGCAAGTGGGGCAACCTCAAGTGATTATCAAAGAAATAGATGGCGTGAAGTGTGAACCCTTTGAAACGCTCACCATCAATGTGCCCGAAGAATATTCGAGCAAAATGATTGATATGGTCACTCGTCGCAAGGGCGAAATGACACTCATGGAAACGCAAAACGACCGCATTCACCTCGAGTTTAAAATTCCATCGCGAGGCATCATTGGCTTGCGCACCAATGTGCTCACAGCCAGTGCGGGCGAGGCTATCATGGCACATCGCTTTCTTGACTATGAGCCATGGAAAGGCGAGATTGTGCGTCGCACCAATGGCTCGCTCGTGGCCATGGAAAGTGGTGTGGCCTATGCCTATGCAATCGACAAGTTGCAAGATCGTGGCAAGTTCTTCATCTTCCCACAAGAAGATGTGTATGCCGGCCAAGTAGTGGGAGAACACACCAAAGAGCGCGACCTCGTGATCAACGTGACCAAGAGCAAAAAGCTATCCAACGTGCGCGCTTCGGGTAGCGACGAAAAAGCCAAGATTGTGCCTCCTGTGGTGTTCAGTCTCGAAGAGGCCCTTGAATATATCAAGGTTGACGAATATGTTGAAATCACGCCCAACCACCTGCGCATGCGCAAAATAGTGCTCGACGAGCTTGAGCGCAAACGCTTGGCAAAATCAACGGGTAGCGACGACTAAAACCGACTTTGTTTCATAATTTTATATTTTTGCGGTAGGGAATATTCTTGAAAGAATATTCCCTACCGATTTTTTGTATAGAAAAAACATGGTTTTATTGTTGATAAATATCAACAAAACAGCTAAATTTGTTACACAATACCACTTAAAAAGCCTCTTCAAGGGCTTAACTTTATTAACAACACTATATTAACTAAAAAAAACTTATGAAAAAAATTACATCTTTATTGGTATGCCTGCTCATGATGGTAACTTGGGCTACTGCACAAAATCAAGAAGTTAATCATCTCTTTTCTAAACCAAGCAACATCAAGTTAGGCAAACTCTACACTTCGGCCACGCCCACTCCTGCCGATGGTTTTGGCTATGCCAACCGATTTGCGACCAATTGCCAAGGCTTAGGCTATGGCGAAGGTAAAATCGTGTCGGTGGCCATTCAACTGCCCAATGTGGCTAATGGCAAAATCAAGGGAGTCACATTCTATGCTTTGTGCGACGACAACGACGGACGCATATTTGTGGGCGACCCCTACTATTTCAACGTTATTAAAGTCAAGAAAGTGGCCATTAAGCAGGGCTGGAACACTTTTGAATTTGACACTCCTGTCGACATGAAATCGACCGAGGTGTATGCCGTGGGCTTTCAGGTGAGAGCCGGTGAAGGCAAAGCACAAATGGTGCTCCCCTTCGACGGCGACAAAAACTCGCTGGATGCAGGCTGCGTAGTGGGCATCAGCAACGGCAAATATAAAGAAAAAGGCCTCTATTTCACCTCCAGTGCCGCTCCGCTGGGCATTGGCACTGCACTCGTGTTTGCCCACATCGACGACCCCAAAGGAGTTTTAGCCAATGCCGTGTTGCCACTTACGCTTGAATTGCCTCAAAGCATTGAGAGCAACAAAGAGATGAAAGCCAAAGTAGTCTACCGCAATCTCACAGCAACCACAGCTACCCCAAAAGCAAGTTTCATGATACAAGGGGAACAAGAAACCATCGACCTTGCCCAAATACAAGCCTATGACACCGACACCTTAGCCATCACACTCAAAGGGCGCAAGGGTGGTGCCGGCATTGCACGTTTCAATATCACCCAAGTGAATGGAAAACCCAATGCAGTAAACGAGTTTGACGCCTCGGTTCCATTTCTCATTCCCCTACCCGAGGGTGGTGAAACTCAACTGAAAGACGTGTTGGTTGAAGTGTTCACTTCCGAGGACATGGAAGAGTGTGGAAAACAAGCTGGCGATGTGCAAAAAGTGATCGACGACCTCAAAGCCGACGGCTATCGAGTGAACGTGATTCAGCAACACGTCAAAGACGACTATGTTTCGTTGACTGGCTATATGACCATGGATGCATTGCGCGTGATCGCAGCCCCCTCCATCGCATTCAACCGCTGCACTCCATTCACCTACAACACCTCAAAAGGAAACATCGAAAGCCTTGCCCCCATTAAAAAAGATTGGCCCAAAGCCATTGAACAACTCAAAAAAACAGGTCAACAAGTAGTGTTTGACTCGGTGAAAGTTGACTACCAAGCCGAATTGGCAACTCTTGAAATCAAAGGACACGCCTATAAATATGCCAATCGCGAAGACCTGCGTGTTGCAGTGGCAATAACCGAAGATGGCATCGAAACCACACATCAAGCAGGCTATCAAGGCACTTTTGTGCACAACGACCTCTTGCACCACTATGGAACCAACCCCTATGGGCAAGCAGTCTATGACATCAACAACGATGGCACCTTTGAAATCAGCATCAACAGCTTGCCTGTGCCCGGCGATTACAACCTCGACAAAGTGAAATTTGTGGTGCTGGCACACTCCAACCTCGACAACCCTACTCAATTCCGAAACATCTATGGCTCAACCACCGTGAACCTGCGCCCAAGCGCAGTGACCAATGTGCGCGCTGCTCAAAAGCCCACTATCAGCATCGAAGGCAACGTGGTGAACATTGAAGGCACACTATCGAGCTTAGCCATCTATGATGTGCAAGGACGTCTTGTTTCGACCGCGCGAGGCACACAACTCCCCACAGGCATCTATCTGGTGAAGATGAGCAATGCACAAGGTAGCTGGTGCTCAAAAATTATGGTGAAATAAGCCAACACCTTTTCCCTTGAAGACCTTTTTTGCAGGGGGTGTGCCACAAGTAATTGGCCACCCCTATTTTTTTTCTGAAAGAAATACTTGAACCCAAATCGGTCATTAGGTCGCAATAAGAAAATATATTAGGCTTTTCCTTGCCTTTGTCATTTATTTTGGTTCTTTTTGACTGCTTTTTCGGTTGTTTAGCCCGCTAAACGCCCTCAAAATCAATCAAAAATTACTCAAAATAATTTGACAAAAACAAAGAAACCTAATGACCGATTTGGGTTGAAGCATATCACACCCTATATTATTACATATTAATCAAACAAAAAATACATTTCACAACAAATGGGAGCGATATAAAGGCGTGGAAGGCATAGTAGCCTATGACCGCTCTTGGTGGCAATATAAGGTGGCTCTCTATCATAAAGATTGGAAAGAATATATGCGACAAGACATGTTTGTTGACAATCAAGAACTCACCGAACGCAACATGGCATTTGACTTGCTGCCATGGGGCACCGACTTTGTGATCTATGCCTATGGCATTAATAAAAACACAAAAGAAATCCTATGTCGCATGGTTTGACAAAAACAAAGATCGCGATGAAATGGTGAAAACTCTCATGCACGAACTTGCCGACAACAAATTTGTGTGACAACGCGGCAAAGCTGTCATTGATCACAAAAACTACAACCAAAAGGCCAGCAACTGCGACTACTATATCATCATAGTAGGGTATAAACATGGTCAATCAGTACTACCTCACTCGAGTTACCAACTTATATTGGTTTAATTCGTTTAATTTGTTGATTTTTCGGAGGGGGGGGGAATAAAAAAGAGGAAGGGGAGTTGGAATGTGTTTCCTTCTCTCCTTCCTCGCTCTTAG
>CAMYCE010000118.1 GCA_947254205.1 uncultured Prevotellaceae bacterium | reverse complement strand
GAGCGTGAAATATGTAAACATAGCAGGCATGGAGAGCGACAAGCCCTTTGCCGGGCTGAACATCGTGGTCACCACCCGTGCCGATGGCTCGCGCCACGCCACCAAACAGCAATTCTAAAAGGAAACTTTTGAAAACCAACAACCAACGGCTCCATTTTGCCCACCCAAAGGCAGAGTGGAGTCGTTTTCTATATTGTGATAAGCCCCAACCGGTCATTAGGTCGCGATTAGATAATTGGGGGCTTTTCTTCGCCTTTGCCAAAAAACAAAGAAACCTAATCACCGATTTGGGCTAAAAACTCTTAATTAGTTGGAGTTGGCACACATTTTGCTGTATCTTTGCACGATATATAATATTTGACGCAATATAGTAAACATGACAGAAAACGAAACATTAGTACAAGCCATCGTCGAGGGTATGCAAGAGAAAAAGGCACACGAGATTGTTCATGTCGACATGAACGCTATTGAAGATGCCACTACCGGCGACTTTGTGATATGCTCGGGCAACAGCACCATGCAAGTCGACGCTATTGCCGACAGTGTGCGCGAATATGTAGAGGAGAAGCTGGGTTCACGCCCCTTTAACTACGACGGCTATCAAAACTCGCAATGGATTGTGCTCGACTATGGGTCGGTGTATGTGCACGTGTTCTTGCCTGAATTCAGAGAACGCTACAGGCTCGAAGAATTGTGGGCCGATGCCAAATTGACACAAATTGCCGATTTAGACTAATCAATCCACACACATTCACTCGCTCACACACGCTTAGTGGCAATCCCCCCCCACTCGACAACTCACCACAACACACACTATATATACAATTTCATCATTTAAATGGCAATTATTCCTAACAAGAAAAATAACTCCCAGCGAGGTCGCAGTTTTGGCTTCAGCATCTATTGGATGTATGTCCTCATCTTGGTTGCCCTTGCAGGCATCTACTTCTCGAGCAACAGCAGCAACAGCAAAGAGGTGAGCTGGACCGACTTTGAAACATGGGTGCAAAAAAAGGGAGTGACCGAAATCAAGGTCTACAGCAGCAAGAAAGAGGCCGAGGGTTTCTTGAGCAAAGACATGGCCAAGCAAGTGTTTGGCAAAGGCTATGTTGAGAGCCCGGGAAGCCGCCCCTCGATTGTGACCAACATTCCCTCTACCGACAAGTTCCACGACAAAATAGAGCAATGGAAAGCCGCCAAGGTGTTCAATGGCAAGGTGGACTATAACAACGACAGTGGCATTGGCAACATGCTGTGGAGCTTTGGCCCCATTGTGTTGCTCATCTTGTTCTGGATATGGATGATGCGCGGCATGGGTGGCATGGCAGGTCGTGGCGGTGGCAACGTGTTCAACGTGGGCCGCTCGCGTGCCAAGTTGCACGAGAAAGACAAGGACAAGAGCAAGGAAATCACCTTCAAAGACGTGGCCGGCATGGCCAAAGAAAAACAAGAAGTGTCGGAGGTGGTGGAATTTCTCAAAAATCCACAAAAATATACCGAGCTGGGAGGCACTATTCCCAAGGGGTTGTTGCTCGTAGGCCCTCCCGGAACGGGCAAAACCTTGCTCGCCAAGGCTGTGGCCGGCGAGGCACAAGTGCCATTTTTCTCGATGGCAGGTAGCGACTTTGTTGAGATGTTTGTGGGCGTGGGCGCAAGCCGTGTGCGCGACATGTTTCGCGAAGCCAAGGAGAAAGCTCCCTGCATCATCTTCATCGACGAGATTGATGCCATTGGTCGTGCCCGCAGTCGCAAAAATGACTTTTCGAGCAACGATGAGCGTGAAAACACCCTCAACCAGTTGCTCACCGAGATGGACGGTTTTGGCAACAACAGTGGCGTGATTGTGCTCGCCGCTACCAACCGTGCCGACATTCTCGACAAGGCACTGTTGCGTGCCGGCCGATTTGACCGTCAAATCTATATAGGCAACCCCAGCCTGCAAGACCGCATCGACATCTTCAAGGTGCACCTGCGCAAGGTGAAAATTGATGGCAGTGTCGACCTCGACCAACTGGGGCGCATGACCTCGGGCCTGTCGGGTGCCGACATCGCCAACATTTGCAACGAAGCTACCCTGCTGGCTGCCAGAGCAGGCAAAAAGGCTGTGCAACAGCCCGACTTTGTTGAAGCCATAGACCGAGTGACTCGCATTCTCGACAAACCCGAACGCATGACTCAAACGGTGACTTTTGAAGACGTGGCCGGCATGCAAAAGCCCAAGAGTGCCGTGCTTGAGGTCATCGATTTCTTGAAAAATCCCGAAAAATTCACCCGACTGGGGGGTAAAATACCGCGGGGCGTGTTGTTGGTGGGGCCTTCGGGTTCGGGCAAAACCTTGCTTGCCAAGGCTGTTGCCGGCGAGGCACATGTGTCGTTTTTCTCAACCTCGGCAGCTGAGTTTCAAGGCGAATTTGTGGGGTCAGGGGTGAGCCGTGTGCGCGAGCTATTTCGCAATGCCAAGGAGAAAGCTCCTTGCATCATCTTTATCGACGAGCTCGATGCCATTGGTGACCGCAGCAAGAGTGGCAACCACGAGCGCGAAATCACACTCAACCAGCTACTGGTGGAGATGGACGGATATAGCACCAACGAGGGCGTGATTGTGATGGGAGCCACCAATCGCATTGATGCTGTCGACAAAGCATTGTTGCGCCCCGGGCGTTTCGACCGCAAGTGCTATGTGGGCTTCCCGGGCTTGCAAGACCGCATTGAGATTTTCAAGCTCTATGTGAGCAAAATCAAGGCTGGCGATGATGTCAATATCAACGAGCTTGCCGAGACGGCATCGGGATTTAGTGGTGCCGAAATTTCAAAAACCTGCAATGAGGCAGCCCTCAAAGCCTCGAGCGAAGGCAAAGAAACGGTGTCGCAAAGCGACTTGCTCACTGCCATAGAGTCGACCCGCAAGGGCATCGAGAACAAGAAAACCGTGGTGGGAACCGTGATGTTTAGCGATGTGGCTGGCATGCACGAAGCCAAGCAAGAGGTGACCGAAGTGGTTGACTTCTTGAAAAACCCTGCCAAATATAACAAACTGGGGGGCAAGGTGCCCCGTGGCGCATTGCTGGTGGGCCCTCCCGGAACGGGCAAAACCATGCTGGCGCGTGCTGTGGCCGGCGAGGCCAATGTGCCCTTCTTGTCGCGCTCGGGTAGCGACTTTGTTGAGGTGTATGTGGGCGAGGGGGCAAGCCGTGTGCGCGAACTCTTCAACGAAGCCAAGGAAAAAGCTCCCTGCGTGGTGTTTATCGACGAGATTGACGCCATTGGTGGGGCACGAAGCAATGTGGGCTTCAGCAGCGAGCACGACCAAACTCTCAACCAGTTGCTCACCGAGATGGACGGTTTTGAGGGCGACACCGGCGTGATTGTGCTGGCCGCCACCAACCGTGAGGATATTCTCGACCCTGCCCTGTTGCGCCCCGGCCGATTTGACCGCAAGGTGCATGTGAACCTGCCCGAATTGCTCGACCGTGAAGAAATCTTCAAGGTGCACCTGCGCAAGAAGGTGATAGACGAGAGCGTGAACATCACCGAGCTGGCACGCCAAACGTCGGGCTTTAGCGGAGCCGAGATAGCCAATGTGTGCAACGAGGCCGCCATCTTTGCCGCACGCAAAAATGAAGAGGCCATCACCATGCTCGACTTCAGCGAGGCTATCGACAAGGTGACCATGGGCTTGGAAAACAAGTCGATGTTGCTCACCAAGCAAGATAAAATCGAAACCGCTATTCACGAGGCTGGTCATGCCACCGTGAGCTGGCATGTGGAATTTAGCGACCCTCTGGTGAAAATCAGCATCATTCCACGTGGCAGGGCTTTGGGTGTGAACTTGCACTCATCGGTAGAGCGTGTGGGGCGCACCAAGCAACAATTTCTCGACGACATTTGCATCTTTATGGGTGGCCGTGCTGCCGAAGAAATCTTCTTGGGCACCATTGGCACCGGCGCACTCAACGACATGCAACAAGCCACTCGCATTGCACGCAACATGGTGATTTACTATGGCATGAGCGACAAGATGCCCAACATTTCCTACTACGACCCACAACGCCAAATGGGCGACCACCCCTATAGCAACGAGCGTGCACAGGTGATCGACGAGGAAATTTCGCGCATCGTCAACGAGCAATATCAACGTGCCAAGTCACTCATTAGCGAGCACGCCGATGGACATCGCAAGGTGGTTGATGCGCTCATGACCCATGAGGTGATCGATGTGCACGATGTGGAAAAAATATTTGGCAAACGCCCATGGAAATCGCGTGCCGACGAACTCATGGAACTTGCCGAGCAACGACGTGCCCAAAGCCTAAAGGGCGAAGAAAAAGCCCACCAAGAGCAGGAAGAGGCAACCACTCCCCCTCCCTTTGCTCCCGGTGAGCCTGCTCCCGAAACCCAAGAGTAGTTTCAACTATATATGACAAAAAAGAAGCGAATTAAAGAGCTCCAGCTCGATAATTCGCTTCTTTTTTCTATGTCTATCCCCCATCGTTTTTCAGTGTCCACTCAATCAGCAACAAAGAAAATCCACTTAATCAAAAACCAACTTGGAGCAAGAAGGGAGGTGTTTATAAGATACTTTCCAACTCCCATGCCGAGACATGCTCAATCCCCTCATTGGATGGAATTTTATAGTCTTCCATGCTCACCACATATTTTGGAAAATTGTCGTCAATCATCTTTAAAGAGCGGTATTCTCGCTCCATGGTCTCCATCTCCGATAGTTGCAAGGCAACTTGAAGATATAGCTTGCTGGCACCTTTGATAGCCACAAAATCTACTTCGCTGTCTTTAATCGCCCCTACATAAACTTGATAGCCGGCTCTCCTCAGGCTCAAATAAACTGCATTTTCAAGGAGATAGCCCATGCCATAACCAAAGCCAGAATAAAGATAATTGTGATAGCACAAGTCGTTGAGATAGTACTTGCAGTTGCCCGATATGGTGTCTTTCCCTTTGATATTATATCGCTCACCTCTATGAATGAGGAAAGAACTCTCTAAGTAGGATATATAAGAGGAAAGTGTCTCGTAGTTTGTTTTGCGACTTCTTGATTTAAAGAAATTCACAATGTTTGTGATAGAAACAATGCTTGAAGCATTGTTTACTATATACACAAACAAGTCATCAAGCAATTTTACATCTTTGAGTTTATACCTTGTCACAATATCCCGAAGCATTACAGTGTCTTTTATCGAGGATACATAGTTTTGCTTCATCTCATCATTGGGGAGATTGAAAAGTTCGGGCAAAGCTCCCGATTGGAGAAAGCGAGTGTAGCTCGCCTTGCCTTTTTCTTGTGCTGTGATACCGCAATACTCGGTGTAACTAAAAGGCAGTATTTCAAATTTCACATACCTCCCAGAGAGCAGGGTAGCAAGCTCACCCGACAATAAACTGGAATTGGACCCACTGATAAATAGCTCACATGGCTCGGCAAAGTCTTGCGAATGTGAGTTCACAAAACGCTCCCACTCTTCGATGTATTGAATTTCATCGATAAAAATATATACCTTGCCTTGGGGCTTCAATTCCTTTTTATACAACTGAAATAAATCCTCAAGGTGCTGATAGGTCTGAATGGCCGAAAAATCCAAATACTCTTTATTGAGATAAAGCATATTATTGGGAGATGTGCCATTGGAGATGAGTTGAGCAGCTATTTGACGCAGGATATAACTCTTGCCTGCACGGCGTTGTCCCACCAGCACTTTAACAAGCTTGTTGCCAATGTACTGCCCGATCTTATCGGTATAAGACGTACGCAGAAACCCCAATTCTACTTGGTTCTTGTCCCAAAAATTGTATTTCTTGATTGCCGAAATCATGTCTGTTGTATTTGAAAATTCTACACAAATATAGAAATTTTCAACTGTAGTTGAAAATTTTCACAGCAAATATATCATACGTCACACTCATTGCATCAACTCTATTTCAAGGATTTTCCTTAAACCCCAATCGGTCATTAGGTTTCTTTGTTTTTGTCAAATTATTTTGAGTA
>CAMYCE010000117.1 GCA_947254205.1 uncultured Prevotellaceae bacterium | reverse complement strand
AGGATCGCTTGGATAGATAGTGGGGAAATTGGTGTCGGTGAGCTCATACTGCTTGCCATCGATAGTGATCACCTTTTTCTCAAAATCAATTTTATCGAGCAAGAGGCGGTCGTTCATTTCAAAGTCGGGGTGTCGCCTGATGGTCTCGGCCTCAAGCTTGAATTGAATGATGCTTATGGCCTTGTGCATTTGAGCAATCAAGAGGGCAGTGCGAGCTCTTTCGGGGTCTTTGGCACTTCCATCTTTGGGCAAAAACTGTGTGCACTTGTCATCGCTGTAGTGGTCGATTGCAAAAGTAGCCAATGGCAACAAATTAATGCCATAGCCATCTTCAAGCACACTTTGATTGCCATAGCGCAATGCAATGCGTATCACATTGGCAATGCTACAATCGTTGCCACTCGCAGCTCCCATCCACAATATATCGTGATTGCCCCATTGAATGTCGAGATTGTGGTAGTTGCACAATATATCCATGATTTTGTCGGGGCTCGGTCCGCGGTCATACACATCGCCCAAAATGTGCAACACATCGATGGTGAGTTGCTGAATGAGATAGCTCAACGCCACAATGAAATCGTCGGCCCTGCCTGTGGAGATAATCGTGCGCACCACTACATCAACATAGGCCTGCTTGTTGGGGTCGCTCGAAGTTTCGTGCAGCAACTCTTGAATAATATAAGAGAAATCTTTGGGTAGTGCCTTATGCACTTTGGAGCGTGTATATTTTGACGACACATCACGACACACCTTCACGAGCCTGTTGATTGTGATAAAATACCAGTCTTCTTGCTCGGTATTATCATCTATGTTTGACTTCACAAGTTCCAATTTGAGCTCGGGATAATAGATGAGCGTGCACAAGTCCTTTTGCTCTTTCAGGCTAAGTGTGTCGCTAAAGTTTTCTTTTACTTTACGTTTAATGGTACCCGAAGCATTGCGCAACACATGTTGAAACGCCTCATATTCTCCATGCAAATCGGCAAGAAAGTGCTCCGTGCCCTTGGGCAAGTTTAAAATTGCCTCAAGATTGATAATCTCGGTGCTGGCAGTTGCAATGTTAGGAAAATTGCGCGAAAGCAGCGTTAAATACTTTAAGTCGCGGTTTCCTTTTTCAAGTTTTGACTTATTCATGATATAACTTTGAATTGGTTTTTATTAACAGTATAACAACTCACAACATGTTTCAAAAGACACTGATTTTTAGTGAAAAAATGTGTTAAGAAAACACGCCAATAAGAAAGAAACAACCATGCTGTTGTGCCATATTGTTAAAGAAACTTTATGCGCCTTCACGGCTATTTCACTGCAAATATATCAATTTTTTGCTCAAAAACAAGCAATATAAATAATCATTGGCTTTTAAGGCGGCAATTGCTTAACTTTTGTTAATTGCAACTTTTAAATTCCTCCGTAGCTATTCAAATGTAGATGGATTTAATGAGCACAAAAGATGCTATGACTTGACAAAAAGAATTTTACTCCTTACCATAGAATCAAAAAATCAAGATTTTGATGCGGTTGCCCCGAAGGAATTGTGGTTTTATTCTCTATTATCAGCTATTTTTGCTAATTTTGTAGCTCTAAACGCAATCATTTATGGCATTTCAACCATTAAACTATGGATTTATTAGGGTAGCTTCGGCTGTGCCTCGGGTTAATGTTGCTGATGTTGATTTTAATGTGTCGGCAATTATCTCTTGTTATAATAAGGCATTGAATGAAGGGGCTCAAATTTTGGTTTTTCCCGAACTATCGCTCACGGCATATTCTTGTAATGACTTGTTGGCAAGCGACTTGTTGCTTCAACAAGCTGAGTGGGGGTTAGATGCATTAAGAATAGCTACCGCCAACTCTCATATGCTCGTATTTGTGGGTGCGCCTTTGCAACATGGTGCACAATTGCTGAATTGTGCTGTGGCTTTGCAACATGGCAAAATTTTGGGAGTTGTTCCAAAATCGTATATTCCTAACTATAGTGAATTTTATGAGAAGCGTTGGTTTTCAAGTGGCTGTCATGTGCCTCACGGGAGTGAAATGTGCGTGAATGGTGAAAAGGTGCCATTGGGCACTGACTTGATTTTTGACTCTGGCTCGGTTAAGATTGCTGCCGAGTTGTGTGAAGACCTGTGGGTTCCCATTCCGCCAAGCTCTGTTTATGCTTTGCAGGGAGCTAATGTGGTGGTTAACCTGTCGGCATCTAATGAGTTGGTTGGCAAGCATCAAGAGCTGTTGCAAATTATTAAGCACCAGTCGCGACAATGCAATTTGGCTTATGTGTATGCTTCATCGGGCTATGGGGAGTCGACAACCGATATTGTTTTTGCAGGCAATGCCATTATTGCCGATAATGGAGAGGTTTTGCAGCAATCAAATCGTTTTTCTATCGAAGAGCAAATTGTGTGTGCCGACATTGATATTGAGGTTTTGGAGCATGAACGCAGAGTTAAAAGTAGTTTTGCTGATTCGGCTTTTCAACATTCTCGATCGATGCGTCATGTTGCCATTGAATTGCCCGCTGTTATAGACTTTGAGGCTGCCACTTTGCTTCGCAATTATAATGCACTACCTTTTGTTCCTGTCGATGATGCACAGCAAGCAATGCGATTGCAAGAAATAGTTGAAATTCAAACCGAAGGATTGATGCGCAGGCTTGATTTTACTCACATCGGGGCGCTTGTGATTGGCATTTCGGGTGGTTTAGACTCCACGCTTGCTTTGCTTGTGGCCACTCGTGCATTTGATCGATTGGGTTTTGACCGAAAGAATATATATGGCATCACCATGCCTGGTTTTGGCACGACAGGTCGCACCCACAACAATGCCTTGCACATGATGAAGGCTTTAGGAATCACTGTTAAAGAAATATCTATAACCAAGGCAGTAGAGCAACATTTTAAAGATATAGAGCACGATATAAACGTGCACGACGTGACCTATGAGAATGGGCAGGCGCGTGAGCGCACACAAATTCTCATGGATTTTGCCAATCGTGTCAATGCCTTGGTGCTTGGCACGGGCGATATGTCGGAATTGGCTCTTGGCTGGGCCACCTATAATGGCGACCACATGTCGATGTATAATGTGAATGGCAGTGTCACCAAAACTCTCGCTCAGCATCTGGTTAAGTGGTTTGCCGAGCATTCTTTGGCATCTCGTGAGCACGAACTTAGGGAGACATTGCTTGATGTTGTGAACACGCCCATTTCTCCAGAGCTTACTCCTGCAACTGCCGATGGACAAATTCAGCAAAAGACCGAAGACCTCATTGGCCCCTATGAGTTGCACGAATTTTTCTTGTATCACATGTTGAGCTATGGCTTTGGCCCCAAAAAGCTGTATAGGCTTGCTCGTCAAGCATTTGCAGGTCGATATGACAATGCCTCTATCAAAAAATGGCTCACTAAGTTTATTTGGCGTTTCTTTAGTCAGCAATTCAAGCGCTCATGTTTGCCCGATGGGCCTAAGGTGGGCAAACTCAGTCTCTCTCCTCGTGGCGATTGGCGCATGCCCAGTGATGCGTCGGCAGCAATGTGGGTTAAGGAATGTGATGAATTACCTCTATAGGTTTATAGGGCAATGAATGCAGTTGTTAGGCATAGCTATAACTTGGTGCGCACCATTTTGGTTACATCTATTGTGATTGTGGTGGGGGCGTATGCCTTGTTGTATGTCTTGCTCAACATTCCTGCAGTGCAACACAAGGTAAAGGAGATAGGGGAGCGCGAACTCACTACTTTTCTTAAAACCGATGTCAAGATTGGCGATATTTCAATTCGTCCTTTCAACCAGCTCATTCTCTATGACGTAGATATTCCCGACCAGCAAAAACAGCCACTCATCACCATCGATAAACTTGCTGCAGGCATTAGCATTTCGGATTTAATTTCCAATCGCCGGTTGGTGTTCTCCTATGGTGAAATTATAGGACTACATGGCCATGTGACTCGTGCAAGCCAAGATAGTCCCACCAATGTGCAATTCATCATCGATGCTTTCAAGCCCAAGGACAATAAGCCCCCCAGCAAGTTTGATTTGTCGATTCACAATATCATTATCAGGAAGAGCGAGCTCAGCTATGATGTGCTTGCGTTGCCCCGTTTGGCAAAGTTTGATGCCAATCACATTAAAATATCAAATTTGTGTGCCGATATTGACTTGCCCAAGTTGGCCAACAATGATTTTCACGTTGAAGTGAAGCGGTTATCGTTTCAAGAACACAGTGGCTTAGATGTGAGGCATTTTTCGGCATCGGTAGTGGTTGATAGCACACATGCCAGTGCATCAAATCTTTACCTGTCGTTGCCAGGCACAGTGCTCACTCCCAACGAATTGACCGTGCAATATGATTCCTTGAAAAATATAGTGAAGGCTCTAAAGGCACAACCCATCAATGTGTCGCTTAGCAACAACCATGTCACACCTTCCGACTTGAGTTGTTTTCTACCCAAGTTAGCTCAATTCAAAAGTCCTTTTTTGATTTCTGCCGTTGTGCATGGCACCCCAAGAGTGTTGCACATTGGGCATTTGAAATTAATGTCGGCAAGCCAATCGATTGGTTTAAATGCCAATGGCACATTATATAATGTGAACGATGTGTCCAAGCTTTCGTTTGATTTTCCTCACTTGAAACTACACGCAACTGCTACCAATATAGCCACTATCACGGGAGAGTTGGCACATCTCAAGCCCGATGTGAAGCGCATCTTGGCATTGTGTGGCGATGTGAGTGTTGGAGGGGCTTTGGTGGGATCGCAACGTGGCATTAAATTTGATGGCAACATCATGACTTCTTTGGGCAACGTGAACATTCGGCAAGGATTTCTTAACAAGGCGCAAGGTGGGCTTGATTTTGGAGGAAATGTGAATACGCCAAGTTTTTCAATAGGCCGTCTGCTCAATCAAGCGCAATTGCTGGGTGATGTGGCTCTGAGTGCTCAATTCACTGCCTCGTTGCGTGGTAAAAAGCTGGTGAACGGAAAACTGAATGGCACAATTCCCTTTGTTGACTTCAAAGGCTATCGCTATCAAGATGTTGTTGCCGATATTAAATGCTTGCCCAATTCTATTGCAGGCAGGCTTCGGGTCAATGACCCGAATGGCAAGCTTGATGCCGAAGGAAATGTGTTGCTTGCAGGCATCGACTCGCGCGTGAATATTGACCTTGTTGTCCGGCAAGTCAACTTGTCGCGCATGAAGTTGTTGAAGGGCAATAACAACACCGTGTCGCTAAAGATGAAAGCGGCCTTTGTGGGCAATAAGTTTGACAATGCCACTGGCAGTCTCAACGTTTATGATGTGGTGTATGACGCGCCCAACAACAAGAACTATCACCTCAAGGGCTTGAATGTGATTGCCCACAACTCATCGGTGCCACAGCGATTGGAGGTTACTTCCGATTTTGCCCGAGGCTGGCTCGAAGGTGAGTTTGATTTCACAACATTGGTTCCCTCGGTCAAGGGCATGCTTTCGCAAGTATTTCCCGACTTGTTTGGGGCTTTTGCCAAATATGCAGGTCATCGATCGTCCAATAGTTTCAAGTTCAACCTCACAGTCGAGCCTTCAAATGCTATTGACAACTTTGTGAAGCTTCCCTTTAAGCTGCTCTATAAAACCACAGTATCGGGAGAAGTTGATGTTCCCGAAAATTTCATGAATGTGATGGTCTCGGCTCCCTATTTGTTGCAAGGCAATAAAATTATCGAAGGAGCCGGTGTTCAGCTCCTTTATGATGCCGAGTCGCAATTGCAGTTGCATGCGGGTGCTCTCTACCCGTCAAAGACTGGAAAAATTGCACTACAGCTCAATGCTCTTGGTGCCAATAATCGCATCGACGCCCATTTTGATTGGAAATATAACCGTGAACACGACTATCATGGCAGTGTGAACACTTCCACCTTGCTCACTCGTGCCGACAATGGCGGGGTGAAAGCACAAGTCGACATCAACCCCTCGCAAGTTGCCGTCAACGACACGATTTGGAATGTTGGGCAAGGCACTCTTTGCTATCAGCAAAATGTGTTGCAGGTTGATAGTTTGAACATTACTCATGACTCTCAGTTTATT
>CAMYCE010000116.1 GCA_947254205.1 uncultured Prevotellaceae bacterium | reverse complement strand
AGACCTTTTACTTAAATTTGCAAACGTAGTTGCATTTTGAAGTTGAATCTACGATCTATATTCTTTTCATAAAAACCTGCAATTTCTCCCACAACTTATCGTTTAAAAATTTATAGACATCACTTGACAGCATGATTTTTCTTTGACTATGTGAGGCTTTATTGCTATTTTTGTAACACTCATTTCATTTTTTTCATGCAACATGAACACCAAATTTTTCAACCTTATTTTGCTGCTTGCTGCAACTTTGATGATGGGCAGTTGCAACAAGAGTTTTTCGATTAAGGCCAACCTTGCAGGATTGGGCAATCAAAATGTGCATGTGGCTCTCATCACACCCACTGGCGTGCAAGATAGCTACATCACTGCACGAGAAAATCAATTTGAAATGAAAGGCAAAGGCGATGGGCTCATGATAGCCACAATCTTTGACAGCAACAACCGCCCCATCGCCCATTTCATTCTCGAAAATGGCGATAACTTAGAGGTGGAGGGCCTGTTCAACCAGCCCTATAAGCTCAAGGTCGAAGGTAGCGACCTCAATGAAGATTGGTATCGGTTTAAAAACGAGCATGCCTCGCTCTATGAGGCTCAAGACCCCAAACAGCTTGATAGAGCCATCGAAAACTACATTGCTCAAAATGGCGACAACACGCTCTCGACCGTGCTCCTGCTCTTTGACTATAGCAAGCTCAACAACAAAGAAAAAACACAGCAGTTGCTTGCCAAAATCGACAATGATGCCAAGCCCGAAGCTCTATTGAAGATCTATCAAAGCCTGAATGGTGAGCCAAAACCCAGGGGAGGAACACTCATGAGCCTGCAATTCTTGGAAAGCAAAGGCGACTTTGCTGCCTTCTCCCCCACCGGTGGCAAAGTCTCGATACTCTACTTGTGGACCGCAGGAGCAACTACACACTCTCACGACATAGCCATGCTCAAAACTCTAACAGCTACCCATGGCAAAGCTGTGCAAGTGGCCGACATCTACCTTGAGCCCGACACTGCCACTTGGCGTGCTACACTGCGCGCCGACGACGCCGGCTGGAAACACTTTTGGGCCCCCGAAGGGCCGCTCAACAACCAGCTCACCTCGCTTGCCATCGAGAGCACTCCCCTATTTGTCGTGACCGACTCGCTGGGCAAAATAGGCTACAATGGTGGTGAGTGGCAACAGGCTCGTGCCCACATCACCCAACTATTGAAATAAAAAAAGAAACGCAACCATGCTAAGCAAAACCTTAGGAGCGGCAGTGTATGGCATCGATGCCATAGCCGTGACCATAGAAGTATCAATCGACTGGGGAAGCGGATTCACCATCGTGGGCCTGCCCGACACCGCCGTCAAGGAAAGTGGCGAGCGAGTGCGTTGCGCCATTGTGGAGGCTGGATTCAAGTGGCCACTCAAGAATGTGGTAATCAACATGTCGCCTGCCGACATCAAGAAGGAAGGCTCGGCCTATGACCTGCCCATTGCCTTGGGCATCTTGGCCAGCGACGAGAAGGTAGCTGGCGACCGGTTGAGCCGATATATGGTGATGGGCGAACTGGGACTCGATGGTGCCCTGCGCCCCATCAAGGGAGCCTTGCCCATGGCCATACTTGCCCGAGAATTGCAACTCGATGGTTTCATCTTGCCACGCGACAACGCCCGCGAGGCTGCTATCGTGAACAACCTCAAGGTATTTGGTGCCGACCACCTCACCCAAGTCATCAACTTCTTTAACGAGGGAACCGGCCTCGAAGAAACCATTGTCGACACCCGCGCCGAGTTTGCCAAGGCACAAGGCGACTATGCCTTCGACTTTAGCGAAGTCAAGGGGCAGGAAAATGTGAAACGAGCCTTTGAAGTGGCCTGTGCCGGTGGTCACAACATCTTGCTCATTGGCAGCCCAGGCAGTGGCAAGTCGATGATGGCAAAGCGACTGCCCTCTATATTGCCTCCTCTAAGCCTCTCCGAGGCCCTTGAAACGACTAAAATACACTCGGTGGCCGGTAAGCTGTCGCGCGACACCATGTTGCTCACAACGCGTCCCTATCGCTCGCCCCACCACACCATCTCGCCGGTGGCACTGGTGGGGGGAGGCTCCTATCCCACTCCGGGCGAAATAAGCCTTGCCCACAATGGCATTTTATTTCTCGATGAGTTGCCCGAATTTTCACGCTCGGTGCTTGAAGTGATGCGTCAACCACTTGAAGACCGCCACATCACAATAAGCCGTGCCAAATACACCACCGACTACCCTGCCTCGTTCATGATGGTGGCAAGCATGAATCCCTGCCCGTGTGGCTACTATGGCCACCCCACCAAGCCCTGCATTTGCACGCCACACCAGCGTCAGCACTACTTGGGCAAAATATCGGGGCCACTGCTCGACCGCGTTGACCTGCAAATCGAAGTGCAACCCGTGAATTTCAACGAAATGTCGTCGCCACAGCAAGGCGAGCCCTCGGCAGCCATATGCGAGCGTGTGATCAAGGCACGAGCCTTGCAAACGGCCCGCTTTGCCCATGTGCCCGGCATTCACTGCAACGCCCAGATGACTCCTAAAATGATACACCAGTGGGCCGAACCCGACGAGCAAGGACTCTTGCAACTCAAAAATGCCATTGAGCGCATGAACATGAGCGCACGAGCCTATGACCGCATTCTCAAGGTGGCACGCACCATTGCCGACCTCGACGGTAGCCCGCAAGTGACCTCGCCCCACATCATGGAGGCTATCTCCTACCGCACCCTCGACCGCAGCAGCTACTTCGACTTTGGCTCAACCACTTGGCAACAATAAAGAGTGCCCGGCGAGGCCTCCACTGGGTGGGGGGACGCTCGATGAGCACTCCGGGTGATAGAGACTATGTGTGTAGAAACAATTAATTATTTGCGATTTTTGAGTTCGTTTTTGTCGATGACCACATACACGGTATCAACAACACGGCCAGCCTCGGCTTTGCCTTGGGCAAAACGGCGCGACACGTTGGCAAAATCCTTGTCGATCACCGTCACATCGTCGATGAAATAGTCGGTTTCGCCACGGTTCTGAAAAAAGTTCTTGAAGCCCCACACCTCGTGGTAGCGCAACTTGAGCTTCCAGCCTTCAACTTGTGCCTGCTTCATGAGGTTGATGAGCGAGTCTTGGTCGTCGCGGTCGTTGTCGAAGGAGAAAGAAAATGGCTCACCACTGGTGTTCATGCCAGTCTGTGTCAAGTTCATGCGACCCTCCCAAGAGTCCCACACCACACCTTTTTGAGTAAACTCGATGAGGTTGCCCACCTTTTCGCCATTGGAATACTGCTCCTTGCAAGAAGTGAAACTTAGGGCCAAAGCCACCGTCAAAAGTCCCAAAAAACTTTTTTTCATGTTTATATCGTTTTTTCAATTATCACTTGCAACAATCATGCCAAAATCAAGGAATTCTTTTCTAACTTTGCCCCCGATTGGGGATTAACCCACGAAACAACAAAAAAACAACACATGGATAAAGCAAAAACTCAAGGCCACATGGCCGTGATTGTGGCCAACACGATTTTTGGATTGAGCGTGCCCGTGACCAGCGACCTGTTGAGCCACTACTTCACGCCGGCAGGCAATCTCTTTTATCGCAGCATGGGTGCAGCCCTGCTCTTTTGGCTCATTGCCGCCTTCATGCCCCAAGAAAAAGTTGAGCGCAAAGACTTGTGGGTGATGATGGCTGGCGGACTCATGGGCGGTGCCATCTCGCAACTGTGTGCAGCATGGTCGCTCAAGTTCACCAATCCCATCTATTTCTCGTTTATGGCCACGCTCACCCCCATCACGGTGATGCTCATGGCTGCCTTGCTCATCAAGGAGAAAATCAACGGGCTCAAAGTGGTGGGCGTGCTGGTGGGCATTGCAGGGGCACTGCTCATGGTGTTTAAAAACTGGAGCAGTGGCAGTGGCAGCAACGACCTGCTGGGCATCTTCTTTGCTCTGCTCTCGCTCATCACTTGGGCTTTATACTTGATTATCACACGCAAGGTGAGTGCCAAATACACCAGTCTCACCCAAATGAAATGGATGTGGCTCGTTTCGGCCATCTTCATGATTCCGGTGGGCAATAGCGAGTTGCTCTCGCAACCCCTCTACACCTCGGGCACCATGGGGTGGGGCATTGCCGAGATGGCATTTATTGTTGTGTTTGCCACGGTAGCAGGTTTCTTCATGTTGCCCTATGCCGCCAGCAGGTTGCAAGCCACCACAGTGAGCGTCTACACCAATCTGCAAGCCGTGGTAGCCTCCATTGTGGCAATATTGGCAGAGCAGGCCACCCTCTCGTGGGACATGCCACTGGCAGGCGTCTTAGTGCTCTTGAGTGCCTATCTCGTCACCATTGCCACCAGCCGTGGCCGATGATAGGGTAGAATTGAGGTGACGGGCATAGATGCGACAAGCACACTCTATGAGCTTGGGGCAAGGACGATTGCGGTAGTACTCGACCGTGCGCTCACCAGGGCGTGGCGACTCGATTTTGCCACTGCGCAGGCCCAAGAGCCGGGCACACACCAGCGAGTCGTTTTCTTCCTTAAACTCGGCAGCCAACTCTTGCACCAAGGCATAATTCACGGCACGCGCATCGAGATTGCCCGGTGTGGCGCAACCATTTTCAAGACCGGCAAGCATGGCCATGCCACTCACCGCGCCACAAGTCATGCGCAACCTGCCCATGCCTCCGCCAAACGAAGCCGAGAGGCGCAACAAGGTGTCGCGGTCATCGTCGAGCAAGTCGCTAAAGGCTGCCACTACCGACTGGGCACAATTGTAGCCCTTGAGAAAATTCTCGCGACCTTGCTGGGCACGAGCCTCTACATCAAGAGAGGTAAATTTCTTCATTTATCCAATATTGAGCAATAAATCGCCATCATCGAGTCGGCAAATTGCTTTCCCGTGAATTGCGCAATGTGTTTTTGTCCCTTTGCCACCAGTTCGCCCCTCAATTCATCACTATTTAAAATTGAATTGAGGGCTCGTGCCATCTCTTCGGGAGAATCGGGGTTCACATAAATGGCTCCATCGCCTCCTGCCTCTTCAAGACACGACCCCGTGGCTGCCACCACTGGAGTGCCAGTTGCCAGCGATTCCACAACCGGAATGCCAAAACCCTCATAGCGAGAAGCATAGACCGAGAGTTGAGCCATGTGATAGAGAGCTGGCAAATCCTCATTGCTCACATGCGAAACACGATAAAGGCGATGCCCAAGTCCATGTTCCTTAGCCCAAGCCTTGAGTTTCTTGTAATAGGGGGTGCGATGCCCCACAATCACCAGCCTCACATGCTTGTCGTCGACAGCCTGCAACGCCTCGACAGCCAACATGAGATTTTTGCGCTCCTCAATGGTGCCCACACTCAAGATATAGCGAGAGGGCAACTCATAGCGCACCCTCACGCGCTCCTCATCAATAGCAGTAACGGGCTCATAGAATCGAGGATTGCAACCTTGATACACCACTTCAATTTTAGAGGGATCGATGCCATAAAACTTCACTATGTCGCGCTTGGTGCACTCGCTTGTGGCCACAATGCGATGGGCATGATGGCAGGCATAACGCGCCTTGAAGTCATAGATGAGCCGGTCGATAAACTTGTAATATTGGGGGTGAACCTTGAAAATGAGGTCGTGAATTGTGACCACCGCCTTCATTTTGCTCTTGCCAATAGAGCGAGGCAACTCGCCACTCAAGCCATGAAACACATGACAGTGATGGCGCGAAGCATCATGAACAATGCCACTCCCCGACCGCCATAAACTCTTGGACAGGGGAGCACTATGGGGCTGTTTCACATGCACATTGCCACGGGCAAGCAAACTACCCATCTCAGAAACATCACCGGGCAGCGATGGCGTGTAGAGCATGTAGCTATGGCGAGGGTGAAACTCGGCGAGCATGTCGATGAGCAGGCGACTATAGTTGCCCAATCCCGTTTTATTATACACAGCTCGCTTGGCGTCGTAACCAATATTCATAGTCGTAGTTTTGATGTAATAGTTGTCAAATACAATAATTTTGTTAAAATTCCTGTTGCCAAGAACATGCAAAGTTAAATAAATATTTGCTACCCCCCAACCCTCGCCACCTTCACCGCTACAACGTAGATTCAACTTCAAAATGCAACTACGTTTGCAAATTTAAGTAAAAGGTC
>CAMYCE010000115.1 GCA_947254205.1 uncultured Prevotellaceae bacterium | reverse complement strand
TTGCCCTGCTGATACCTAATATCGGCATTACGCCCGTCAAAGGTGCCCACGTTGCCCGTGGCACTCTTGATTTGGGAGGGCTTGCCATTGGGGGCTTTCATGTGAGTGCCATCTCGCTTGGCAGTGTCGATGATGCTCAACTCCTCGTGGGTGAAGTCGGTGCCGGTGGCCTTGTCGTGCAACTTCTCGCCACCCAAGATGTCACGGCTGGCAATGGTGGTGAACTCATCGAGGGTCATGTCCTCTAAGTTCTCATTGAGCCCAACGCCAAACTTCTGCTTCAAGCTCTGCCACAGCCCCACCAGCCAGTCACGCAACTGCGCAAACTTGAACACACCATGCTTCTCCAGCATCTTCTCGCCCTTGTCGCCAATAGCCCTTGCAATGGCTTCATCGGCCATTTGCTCCTCGCTCATACCATAGTACACGCTATCGGGGTCTTGGGCTTCCTTTCTCACCTCGTCGATATAGGGGCTTTCATTAATGAGCTCCACGCCACGCTCATAGAGTTTGGGGTTTGTGCGCTTGCACCAGTCCTGCCATGGGTGGCCAAACTCGTGCATGGCGGTGTTGCCATTCATCACGCTCTCATCGAAGTGAGCCACGCCCTGCTCGTCGAAGTAGCCATAAATGGTGCCGTCGCCCTTGCGCATGAAACGCTCATGGTGTGTAATCTTCAAGTCCTTGTCATTGAATATTACATAGCACTCGCCATCTATCTCGCCGTTGTAGTGAATACCTGCGAAGCCGGCTCGGTGCAAGAATTCACTGGCCGCCTTGTCTGCTTCCTTTACGTAAAGGCTTTTTAAAGATGAATAAAATTCCTTGCCGTTGGTAATGTGCTTCTTGAGTTCCAGCAATTTGCCAACACTGTCACGGTCTAATATTGCATCGTTTCCCTTGCCTGTTGCTATTTCATCGATTTGTTTATCGAAAAGTTCTGCTTTCTCCAAATAGGTCTTACGATCTACCTTTTTGGCCATGAAGTCTTTTATCAACACATCATACTCATGAGAGATTTTGGTACGCTTGCGCACAACAGGATTTTTATCCAAGTTCTCCTTGTAGGCCTCCAATTTCTGAAATACAGTCTCCACATTGCCATCCTCCTCAATGTAGTTGGCCCCATTGTTGTCTGGAATATCTACGGTGTAAAGATTTCTTTTTTTACTAAACTCATCAATATTAAGTTTGTTCAAAACATCTTCAACTTTAGAACCACTCATCATTTTGCGGTAGTCACTGATTACTTCTTCCAAAGAGTTATGGTCACCCCTTCTATCAATCATACCGAGAATACCCCCGATTATTGCGCCTTTTCTACTCTTCTTTCTAAGCCAATCTTTAGAAGTCTTTCCTTGATAGGTAGCTTTTTGAGCAATAGAATTAGCATATCTATTACTTATATTCTTATCTACCGCCACATACGTTCCCCAGCCATGCGCTTGTCCTCCTTCACCTTCGCCCATGTGACTATGGTCAAACTCCGTAAATTCTGCACCACTGCCATGATAAACCACTTGATAGCGGTTTTTATGGGCTTTCGTCATTGCAAGTTCGCCATCTTTACGTATCTTTGCAACGTCATCACTGCTAATGGTAACGGTTCTTGCATCGGCGATAGAAGTCTTTGCAGGTTTAGACGTCGAGTTCAGGGGGCGAACCTCGGTTCGAGCATCTGAAACATTAGATGATGTTTCAGCCCACATGGTTATGGTTTCCATATCTTGTGGGCTATTTTTATACTCTTTCTCCACAACAACCACAACACCGTTACTAAGACGCTTCTCAAAGCGAACGGACGTACGCCCGTCTATGCTCCCGTTCCCGGGCACAACATTGTCGGGTGCAATCATGATATATGGGATAAGCTCCAAATCTTCATCACGCAATGGAATTGAATTATCTGTGATTTTCTGCCCCTTTAAGCCGTGATTTTTCAATATATGCACAAGGCTATTTGCCGAAATGTGGTGATTGAACACACCTTTCGTTATCTGCTTAACCTTTTTCTCCACATGTTCAGGTAAAGGAATATCAAAAGACTTGCCTGCATACTTCTTTACGTCAGCCACAGCATTGTGAATGAAATCAGAAGCCTTGGTAAGAACATTGTCTTTCTCTTCGCTAAACCTTGCTCCCTGCCTTTGCTCCAGCCCTTTGATGAAGTCCTCGTGTCTCTCCACGCTCGCCCCTGCAAGCCCGGTCTTTTCAAGTTCATGTATCAGCGCCTCGCCCTGCTCCTTGCTCATGGGGGCAAAGTCGCCACCCTGCCGGTGACGAACACCATCGGCATTTTTCGCCCCAGCCTCTTGATTTTCCAAAGAAGCTTTGCTATCTTTGCCCACAGACAAGTCATTAAAAGTATCGGCAGCTGAATTATCTGTTGATAGTTCGAGGATAAGCCCCCCTCTTTAACGGCTTGTTTTTTCTTGCTGTGCATCTTGCTTTTCTCCAGCCTGTTCACTACCTTTGCTTGTGTAAGATGTATCTTCCTGTGTAGGAGTGTCCATGCTGGTCTCGGTAGTTGTGTCGCCTTGTTCTTCCGTGAGCGATACTCCAGTAGCTTCGGCAGGTTGCTTAACCGTAGTATGGCGGTTATACACAACTTTTCTTTTAGCACCGTAGGACGTCTTGAAAATTCCTGCGGTGTTTATATTCCAGTATGTGCTATCACCCGAAAGCTCAACGATAAGCGTGTTATTATGTTTATCTGTGAGCTGAAGTAAATAAGTTTGGTTTCCAACTCGGTCTTTACCCTCTTTGATAACATCGTAGTTTCGTGCAACAGCCTCAATAAACTCAATAACAGACTTATCTCCAGCTTCACGTATTTGCTTGCCGTGTCTTGCTTCAATGAGAATAAGGCCATAGCCTGCATTTGTTGCTGAATCTGTTATCAAGCCTTCGCTTAACAGGATTGGTGCTTCTGCCAGTCCCGTGTCAGCGGTTATGTATCCAAACTCTAACTTCCCATCTGATGAGAGAACAAATGGATGTCCATTCTCATCTTTCTCATTTGATACTTGGTAGTCTTCTATTCCTCGCTCGCTTGCTTCACGGCCTTTGCCTGCAGTGCCAGCTTGCGCAGTGCCCTCTGCTTGGCTTGGTTGTCGGGTTGGCTCTGTGGCTTCTGTGGGTTGCTGTTCGGCTGTTGTGGGCTCTGTGGATTGTTTGGCTTCTGTTCCTTTAAAGTTTTTTTCAGCTGGCGCAGGAGTAACATTTACAGGAGTGGCACCTATAGCAGAAGTTTCATTCGCGCCCTTCTCCCAAAGCAACGGTTTTTGTTGTAAACTTTTTAATCTATCTTGCCCCCCCCTCGCTAACGGCTTGTCTTTCCGTTTTAGAGGCTAAGGCCCTGTCAACAAGATAAGGCTCAGTAGAGCTATAAAATAAGAGAGAGATGATGCGTTGTGCATCATCTCTGCTACTGGACGGGGGAAAATGTTTGAGCGATAGACGGGGGTCGAACCCGCGACCTGAAGCTTGGGAAGCTTCCACTCTGCCAACTGAGCTACTATCGCATTTTTATTGAATCGTGTGCCTAATCTTTTCTTATTGATTGATTACAATGACACATGCGTTTTAAAAAACTTCTTAATCGGTGCGTGAATATGCCTCACTCTTTTTGGGATTTTTTTGTCGCAGACTCACCACGCTATCTCCGATTTCGGGATCGGGGTTGTGAACATAGGTTACAACCATTGTGTCACCCTCCTCCCATGTGTCGGCTTGTGATGCACCAAGGTCGGGAAATGAAAACTCATGTTCCACTCCTTGAGCGTCTTGCAGTGCAATGCTGGCATGTGCACCTCCCACAGCTACACCCGTGAGAGTGGTGGTTGCATCGGGATTGGCATTTTCACTCGAAACTTCGCTTGAAGATTGCTCTTGGCCTGTAGATTGCTCCCCATTGCTATTTTTATTGGGGGTACATGCCTCTGTGCATAGAGCAAGTGCTACTATGCTTGTGATGCCAATGGTTGAAAAGAGCTTCTTCTTCATTCTTTGTTTCTCTATTTTGATAGCACACAACCCATGCGCATGAAGTGCAAGAGCAAGTTGTGACTTTCATTGCCACAAAATTAATACAATTAATGATAGCAAACAATTAAATCATGCAAAAAAAACGTGCATCGGCATCTCTATGCCGATGCACGTTGAGTTGCGATAAAATGCATTGTTACTATTGGAGTGGTGTGTGTTGCTCTTGCGAGCGATACCACATGGCCGAGCAACAAGAATCAATTTATTCGTTTTCGAGTTTAGCCTTGAGTGCGGCGAGTTGGCTGATGTCGCCAAGGGTAGTCTTCTCGATGTTGTTGTTCACAATAGTCTCTTCGGCAGGCTTGTTGCTGGCCTTGCGAGCTTTGCGAACTTCGGTTTTTTGCTCATCTTCAAAGATGCGGCTGTGCGACAAGATGATGCGCTTAGCGTCTTTGTTGAATTCAATCACCTTAAATTCGAGTTTTTCGTCCTTCTTGGCAGGTGTGCCATCTTCCTTCACAAGGTGTTTGGGAGTAGCAAAGCCTTCAACGCCATAGGGCAGGCTAATTACTGCACCCTTGTCGAGCATTTCGGTGATAACACCCTCGTGCACGCTACCCACGGTGAAGAGGGTTTCAAACACGTCCCAGGGGTTTTCTTCGAGTTGCTTGTGGCCAAGGCTCAAGCGACGGTTGTCTTTGTCGATTTCAAGAACCATCACGTCGATGTCGGCACCAATTTGAGTAAACTCGCTGGGGTGCTTAATCTTTTTGGTCCAAGAGAGATCGCTGATGTGAATGAGACCGTCAACGCCTTCTTCAAGCTCAACAAACACACCAAAGTTGGTGAAGTTGCGCACCTTGGCAGCGTGCTTGCTGCCCACAGGATATTTCTCTTCGATATTTTCCCATGGGTCGGTTTTGAGTTGCTTGATGCCAAGCGACATTTTGCGCTCTTCGCGGTCGAGAGTGAGAATTTGAGCTTCAACCTCGTCGCCCACTTTCATGAAGTCTTGAGCACTGCGCAAGTGTTGCGACCAGCTCATTTCGCTCACGTGAATGAGACCTTCAACACCAGGAGCAATTTCAACAAATGCACCATAGTCGGTCATCACCACAACTTTACCCTTCACGCGGTCGCCCACAGCAAGGTTGGCATCGAGTTTATCCCATGGGTGGGGTTGAAGTTGCTTCAAGCCCAAAGCAATGCGCTTCTTCTCTTCGTCGAAGTCGAGGATAACCACATTGAGTTTTTGGTCGGGTTCAACAATGTCTGATGGATTGTTCACGCGGCCCCAAGAGAGGTCGGTGATGTGAATCAAGCCGTCTACGCCACCCAAGTCGATAAACACACCATAGGGAGTGATGTTCTTGACAGTGCCTTCGAGCACTTGACCTTTTTCGAGCTTGGCAATGATTTCTTTGCGTTGTTGTTCGAGTTCAGCCTCAATGAGTGCTTTGTGCGACACCACAACGTTCTTGAATTCTTGGTTGATTTTAACAACCTTGAATTCCATTGTTTTACCCACGAATACATCATAGTCGCGAATGGGCTTAACGTCGATTTGCGAACCGGGCAAGAAGGCTTCGATGCCAAACACATCAACAATCATGCCACCCTTGGTGCGGCACTTGATGTAGCCCTTGATGATTTCGTCGTTTTCAAGCGCTTGATTAACGCGTTCCCAGCTCTTGCTTGCACGAGCTTTCTTGTGCGAGAGCACGAGTTGACCTTTGCGATCTTCTTGATTCTCAACATAAACTTCTACCAAGTCGCCTACCTTGAGATCGGGGTTGTAACGGAATTCGTTAAAGGGAATAATGCCGTCCGACTTAGCACCAATGTTAACCACTACCTCGCGCTTGTTGATTGAGATAACAGTACCTTCGGTTACTTCGTGGTCCTTGAATGAACCCAGCGATTCGTCGTAGGTTTTTTCCAGTTCTTCGTGAGATTTCTCACTTTGAGTGTCGCCTTTTTCAAAGGCTTCCCAATCGAAATCTTCAATTGGAGAATTTTTTAATTCTTCGCTCATTTAAAATAGTTAATAAATAAAATTGTTAAGTGTGGTTTTGTGGATTCGTTCCCACAAAACACAATTGCAAAGTTACGCATCATTTTTCACTCCCACAACCTTTTATACCTTTCTTTTTCATAGAAAAAAAGAATCTCTTTATCGATGTGTGGAGCTTTTTTATGTAGAATATAAAATCAATAGTTCGTTAAAATTTGAGTATATGGCTACGCAGCCTTAGGCTGCCAGC
>CAMYCE010000114.1 GCA_947254205.1 uncultured Prevotellaceae bacterium | reverse complement strand
TTGACTGCTTTTTCGGTTGTTTAGCCCGCTAAACGCCCTCAAAATCAATCAAAAAATACTCAAAATAATTTGACAAAAACAAAGAAACCTAATGACCGATTTGGGTTTAATGATGAAATAGCTGTGTATTGGAAATTATTGTATAAATGAGAGGCAGGTGCTTTCATAGGTTGCCTGCCGGTGCTCCCTCCCCTCCAAAACCGTGCTTGCCAAGTTTCGGTATCTCAAAGAGTTGTTCAACACCATCATGAAAGGCGATTAATGTGTTGAAGGAGTGTGTGTTAAATTTGGCGAAACAAAAAAATATCTCATGGCTATGTTGCTCCATGAGATATTTTTTGTTGTTGGGTGATACCCGCAATGAATTGCAGGGTAATGATGTGTTGTGCGTGTACTTTTACTTGATCACGTCCAGTTTTTTGCCCACTTTGATGAAGGCGGCGATGCACTTGTCGAGGTGTTCACGCTCGTGACCGGCACTGAGTTGCACGCGAATGCGCGCTTCGCCCTTGGGCACTACCGGATAGTAGAAACCGGTCACATAGATGCCCTCTTCTTGCATGGCGGCGGCAAAGTCTTGGCTCAACTTGGCATCATAGAGCATCACGGCGCAAATGGCACTTTGGGTGGGCTTGATGTCGAAGCCGGCGGCAATCATCTTGTCGCGGAAGTAGTTCACATTGTCCATGAGCTTGCTGTGCAGGGCGTTGCTGTCTTTGAGCATCTTGAACATTTCGAGGCTGGCACCCACGATGCCGGGAGCAAGGCTGTTGCTAAAGAGGTAGGGGCGAGCTTGCTGGCGCAACATGTCGACAATCTCTTGGCGAGCGGCGATGAAACCACCCATGGCACCACCAAAGGCCTTGCCCAGTGTGCCGGTGAACATGTCGATCTTGCCATAGATGTCGAAGTGCTCGGCCACACCATGACCAGTGGGGCCTACCACACCTGCCGAGTGCGACTCGTCGACCATGACCATAGCGTCATATTTCTCGGCGAGGGCGCAAATTTGATCCATGGGAGCCACGTTGCCGTCCATCGAGAACACGCCATCGGTGGCAATGATGCGGAAGCGTTGTGCTTGAGCCTCTTGCAGGCATTTTTCAAGTTCTTCCATGTTGGCATTGGCATAGCGATAGCGTTTGGCCTTGCACAAGCGCACACCGTCGATAATAGAGGCGTGGTTGAGCGCGTCGCTGATGATGGCATCTTCCTCGCCAAGCAGCGCGCCAAAGAGTGCGCCATTGGCATCGAAGCAACTGCCAAAGAGAATAGCGTCGTCGGTCTTGAAATAATCGGCAACGGCTTTCTCGAGGTCGCGATGAATGTCTTGTGTGCCACAGATGAAGCGCACCGACGACATGCCGTAGCCACGCTCTTGCATCGTTTTGATAGCAGCGTCAACGAGGCGTTGGTTGTCGCTAAGACCCAGATAGTTGTTGGCGCAGAAGTTGAGCACGTCGGTTCCGGGTTTCACTTTAATAGCAGCACTTTGAGGAGTTGTGATGAGACGTTCCTCTTTGTACAGGCCAGCAGCTTTGATGTTGGCCAAAGCATTCTGTAGATGTTCTTGAAATTTACCGTACATGATGTTTCGTCTTTTTATTTTGTTGGTTTAAATCTTGTTGACTTTCAATGTTGTGACATGAAGTTTAGGCAAAGTTCTTGAAAAATGTTGGATAAAGAAAACTTTTTTGCCCAAAAAGTTGGATAGGCTGTTGTTTTACCCTGCTATCAGCTGATAGAGCATAAAGGTCCAGTGTGCCACCAAGGCTGCACCAAAGCCACCAATGGTGTGTGAAATAATGGCTTTGGAGGTGAGTTGGCGATAGCCCAGCGAGTCGAGCATGGCAGTGTGGGTGCTCAAAAAACCGCTCCAGCACATGCCAATGGCGGTGAACACGGCAATGGCGTTGCCATCGACCCAGCCCTTGGCCACAAAGTTGGGCACAAGGCTCAAGGCTGCCCCCACAGCACCCAGTGCAGTAATGGGGAATGCTACTTGATGGGGATCGCTGAAGCCAAACAGCCACTCAAACACCACAAACACTTGGTCGGCAAGCCATGGCAGCAACTCGATGCCCTCATAGGCCTTGCCGGTGAATTTGCCCTCGGGCCCTGCACCAAAGGTGAGAATCATGACCAATGTTGAAATGATGAGCACACCCGGAATGATGGAGACGCCCACGTCAACTCCCGTGCGACCACCGTCGAGCAATGCATCGAGTGTGCGCAAAAAGAGCGATTTCTTGTTGCCTTCTTCTTGATTGGCATCAGAGTTGGCGGCATCGCCACATGAGTTGTCGTCGACTGCATTCTCTTGGGCATAGTGGGGATATTGCTTGAGAATGAAGCGTTGCATGAGGCGGGTCGAAATCACGCAACCACAGGTGGCACCCAGCAGGCCAATGAGAGGCTCCACAAAGAAGCCTTGCCCAATCATGAAAATAATCACGATGAGGCCCATGCCAAAGGCGGTGCCAAAGTTGGTGAGCGAGATGAATTGATATTTCTTGAAATGTGTGGCAAATCGCTTGTCCTTCGACAGCGCAATGATGGCCGGATTGTCGCTCAAAAAAGTCATCACAGCACCCAGCGAGGCCATGCCCGGCAGGTTGAAAATGGGCTTCATGAGCGGGCGCAACAACTTTTCGAGCAAGTCGACCACGTGAAACTCTACAAATATTTTGCCCACAGCACCGGTGAGCACGCAAATGCTCATGAGGTAGAACACGGTGTTGAGCAAGAGGTCGTGGGCAGTGTTCATCACGGTGTTGAGCATGGGAGCAGCCCCCATCTTGCAACCAATGAGCCCAAAAAGCCCCACAACAATGGCGAGGCACATGATGGCCGAGCCTATTTTCTTGTTAATCATTTGTTTAAAAATGTTTGAAAAGGTTTTTCTAAAATGATTTTGTATATTGGCCGTAAAATTAGTAAAAACCTTTAAAATGAATGAGATTTTTGGCAAAATTCCAAAAAAAAAATGGCAAGTGGCAAAAAAAGCGACGAAACATGGGGTTTATTAGTGGGCTTACATTATCTTTGTGGGCAAAATGATATTTGTCTTAAAACAAAAATATGAAAAACGTATTAATCATCGGTTCAACAGGGCAAATTGGCTCGGAACTGACAATGAAGTTGAGAGGAATTTATGGTAACGACCACATTATTGCTGGTTATATTCCTGGTGCAGAACCCAAAGGTGAGCTCGCCGAGAGTGGCCCATCGGCTGTCGTTGACATTACCAATGCTCAACAAATTTGTGAAACTGTTGATAAATATAACATCGACACGATCTACAACCTTGCTGCCTTGCTCAGCGCAGTGGCCGAAAACAAGCCTCAACTGGCATGGAAAATTGGTATTGGCGGCTTGATGAACGTGCTCGAAGTGTCGCGCGAGAAGCATTGCGCTGTGTTCACTCCCAGCTCTATCGGCTCGTTTGGCCCCAACACGCCCAAAGATGGCACTCCCCAAGACACCATTCAGCAACCTCGCACCATGTATGGCGTGACCAAGGTTTCGGGTGAGTTGCTCAGCAACTACTATGCGCTCAAGTTTGGTGTCGACACCCGCTCGGTGCGCTTCCCCGGCTTGATTTCCTATGTCACACCTCCCGGTGGCGGCACCACCGACTATGCCGTCGACATCTACTACTCGGCTGTGCAAGGCAAGAAGTTCACTTGCCCCATCAAGGCCGGCACTTTCATGGACATGATGTATATGCCCGACGCTTTGCGCGCTGCTATCGAAATCATGGAAGCCGACCCTGCCAAGCTCGTGCACCGCAACTCGTTCAACATCGCCTCAATGAGCTTTGATCCCGAAATTCTGTTCAACAAAATCAAGGAATATGTGCCCGGATTTGAAATGGAATATGAGGTCGACAACCTGCGTCAAGGCATTGCCGAGTCATGGCCCAACAGCCTCGACGACACTTGCGCTCGCGTGGAGTGGAACTGGAAGCCCGAATATGACCTCGATGCCATGACTCGCGACATGATTGAGAAACTCAAGGTGAAGTTTGGCATCAAATAAAAGGCCTTTGACAATCAATATTGGCTAAAATCATTACAAAAAAATGGCGGAAATCAACACTCCGCCATTTTTTGGATACACTCCTCAATCACAACAATTCAACAACAACAACAATAGCTATGCTACATTTCGATAGCGACTACATGGAGGGCTGTCACCCCTCGATCATGAATCGCCTTGCCACAATTAACCTCGACAAAAACACGGGCTATGGCCTTGACCCCTATTGCGAGAGTGCCCGCCAAAAAATTCGCAAGGCTTGTGCCGCCCCTCATGCCAATGTGCAGTTTCTTGTGGGAGGCACGCAAACCAACATGGTGCTGCTCGATGCCATGCTCAAGTTCAACGATGGCGTGATAGCCTGCGACACGGGCCACATCAATGTGCACGAGGCAGGCGCCATCGAGGCGTGTGGCCACAAGGTGATGCCCGTGAAAGCCCAAAATGGCAAAATCGATATTCTTGCTCTCGAAAGCTATCTCGAAGCCTTTTACCGCGAAACTGCGCAGGTGGGCATTGAGCACTATGTGATGCCCAAGGTGGTTTATATCTCAAGCCCCACCGAGCTGGGCACGCTCTACTCGCTTGCTGAGCTTGAGCAGTTGCGCGCCTTGTGCGACCGCTATGGGCTGTTGCTCTACATGGACGGAGCCCGCATGGGCTATGGACTCACCGCCCCCGGGGGCGACCTCACATTGCCCCACATTGCCCGCTTGTGTGATGCCTTTTACATTGGTGGCACCAAAGTGGGTGCCCTGATGGGCGAGGCTGCCGTGGTCACCAATCCTGCCATCGAGCTCACCCGTGGCCTCATCAAGCACCGTGGCGCCATGCTTGCCAAGGGCTGGGTGTTGGGGGTGCAATTCGACACGCTGTTCACCCACGACCTTTATTTTGAAATTTCGCGTCATGCCAACGACATGGCCATGCTCCTGCGTCATGAATTGGAAGATAGGGGCTATCGCACCTATATCGACTCGCCCACCAATCAGCAATTTTTTGTGATCGACAACGCCAAAGCACAGCAACTCTCCACCGAGGTGAGCTACAGCTACATTGCCCCGCTCGATGGCGATAGTTGCGTGATTAGGTTTGCCACTTCATGGGCCACCACTCGCGAGCAAGTCGAAGCTCTCGTCGCCCTGCTTTAGGGAGGGTGAAAAAAAACGACAAATGAAGCGAATGAATCGACTTGTGATGGGCCTACTTTTTTCAGCCCTTTGAGAAGTCGATTCATTCGCTTCGTTTAGTTGTTCTTGTAAATTTTGAAATTCAAAATAGCTTGTTGGGGGGGGAGTTATTGTTGTGAGAGTAGCAGGTCGATGAGCTCGGGCACGCCCTCGGTGGCCTTTTTGGCAATCACGTGCACATGGCCGGGCACTCTCACCGGCTTGGGGTCGATGTAGTAGACCTGTGCTGTGCAGGGGGCATAGCGCAACAGGGCCGCTGCCGGATACACCACCAGCGACGACCCAATCACCACCATCACGTCGGCTTGCCTCGCCATGTCGCAAGCCGGCTCGAAGTTGGGCACTGCTTCGCCAAAAAACACGATGTGGGGCCTCACGTGGTCGCCATGAGGGTCGAGCGTGTTGGTGTCGGTTTCAAGCCCTTTGTCGCTCAACTGGTCGCAGGGCAGGGTGTAGACGCGCTCGGGGTGGGCAAGCGAGTGCACCTTCATGAGCTCGCCATGCAAGTGCAACACGTGGCTTGAGCCGGCCCGCTCGTGCAGGTTGTCGACATTTTGGGTAATCACCTGCACCTCGAAGTGTTGTTCAAGGCGCGCCAACAGGCGGTGAGCATCGTTGGGTTGCACCTGCTGAGCCAGCTTCTTGCGCAAGCCGTTGTAGAACTTGTGAATGAGGGCGGGGTTGCGAGCATAGCCCTCGGCACTTGCCACGTCCATCACGGGGTATTCGTCCCACAAGCCCCCTGCATCGCGATAGGTGGCCATGCCACTCTCGGCACTGATGCCGGCTCCTGTTGAAATCACTATCTTTTTCATTGCATTTTGTTTTAATCCCCAAATCGATTGGGGTTAAATTTTGACGAAGTTAACAAAAAAAACTGCAAAAAAACGCCAACTGAAATAGAATTATTAATAATAAATAAACATTATCCAATTATTTGGATAGCAACATAGAAGATTTTATATATTAAAAATAGATTTCATATATCTGGGGGCAAGTTTCCTATTAAGTTTAACGTGAGTTCGACGAATTTAGAACAGAGCAAGCTGTGTGTCAATAGTCCTT
>CAMYCE010000113.1 GCA_947254205.1 uncultured Prevotellaceae bacterium | reverse complement strand
CCGAGATCTACACGTAAGGAGTCGTCGGCAGCGTCAGATGTGTATAAGACACAGATCATAGCTATAGTGCTTGAGCACTTGTCGATAGCTATTGAAAATCTTAGACTTAGACACAAAACCCACATATTTGCCGTTTTCAACCACAGGCAAGTTCCAAGCCTTGGTGTTATCAAAGATTTTCATCACTTGATCCATGGGCGTGCCTAGTTCAATCATGGCAGGAGGCATTGCCATGAACCGGTTGACATACATGCGCCGATATAAGTCGGGACGGAACATGATGTTGCGAATGTCGTCGAGAACCACCATCCCCAATAGTGTGTTGTTGTCATCGACCACAGGAAACAGGTTGCGGTGGCTTTGAGCAATCGTGTCGACCATTTCTTTCAAGCACATGTTGGGGTGCACTGGCAAGAAGTCGGTTTCAATCACACTATCAATTTTGAGCAAGGTGAGCACAGTTTTGTCCTTTTGATGAGTGAGCAACTCGCCGCGCTTGGCCAATCGCTTGGTATAGATGCTATAAGAAGTGAAAATGCGACAGGTGCCATAGGAGATGGCCGCCACCAGCAACAAGGGCAAGAAGAGCGAATAGCCACCAGTCATTTCGGCAGTGAGGAAGATTGCCATGAGCGGAGCGTGCATCACGCCAGCCATCACGCCAGCCATGCCAATGAGGGCAAAATTTTTGGTCGACAAAGGCACTGCTGCATCAACAAGACCAAGAGCATTGACAAGATAGGCAAAAAAGAAGCCGGCCATGCAACCCACATAGAGCGAAGGGGCAAACGTGCCACCCACACCGCCACCGCCATTGGTGGCACTGGTGGCAAAAACCTTCATCAGGCACAATGCTCCCACAAAGAGCAATGCCGCCCAAGTGTCGTTGCGAAAGCTATAAAACAGGCTATTGTCGAATATTTTTGCCACATTGCCATTGAGCAAGTTGTTGATGCTACCATAGCCCTCGCCAAACAGCGGAGGAAACAAGAAGATGAGCACACTCAACACACCTGCTCCGAACAAGAAACGCAACCAATGATTGGAAATGCGCTTAAAGGTGCGTTCCATCATGTCGATCATCTTGTTGAAAAACAAAGAAATAAAGCCACAAAAGAAACCACACAAAATCACCATCGGAATGCGTGAGGTGTAGAATGGCTCGCTTTGCATGAAGAAAAATTCCACATTATAGCCCGTGAAAATATAAGAAACCGTTGCACCCGACACTGCCGCCAAGATGAGAGGCATCACCGAACCTGCCGTGAGGTCGAGCATGAGCACCTCTACTGTGAAAAGCATGCCTGCAATAGGGGCCTTGAAGATGCCGGCAATGCCGGCGGCGGCACCACAGCCCACCAACATCATGAGCAAGTGGGGCGACAGCCTGAAAGCCTGCCCAAGATTGGAACCTATAGCGGCACCGGTAAACACAATGGGGCCCTCGGCTCCCACCGAGCCACCACAACCAATGGTGACCGATGAAGCGGCCAGCGATGCATACATGTTGTGAATTTTCAAGCGGCTCTTTTTGAGAGCAATGGCATAGAGCACACGCGTCACACCATGCGAGATGTTGTCGCTCACCACATAGTGAACATACACTCCAGTGAGAAAAATACCCACCACCGGAAACACAAGATAATAGTAATAGGCCTCCGAAGCTACAGTCAAGCTGTTGACAACTCCCGAAATTGTGCTAATCAAGAATTTGAGCAACACTGCGGCAAGTCCCGAAGTGATGCCAATGACAATCGCAAGAATCACAATGAGAGTGTGCTCGGGTATGTGTTTCTCACGCCACATGAGCATGCGCATATACCAGTTGTTGCAGCTCTCGCCGGTTTTTGTCATGAGTGTATCGTCAAGATATTGTTCCATGAATTAAGCGTTAAAGTCCTCTCCCGTTAAAGACGATTTTAATTGTGTAGACCAAAATTTTCAAGTCGTTGATGAGCGACATGTTGTCGATATAGAGCAAATCATAGCGCAACCTGTCCATCATTTCATCAACACTCTTGGCATAGCCATACTTGACCATGCCCAGCGAAGTGATGCCCGGGCGCACCTGATGAATGAGCGAATAGGCGGGCTCACGTTCCAAAATTTGCTGTGCAAAAAATTGTCGCTCAGGGCGTGGCCCCACAAGCGACATGTCGCCGCGCAACACATTCCAAAATTGTGGCAACTCATCGATACGATATTTGCGCAACACATGCCCCACACGCGTGATGCGAGGGTCGCCATCGCTCGACAGCTGTGGCTTGTTGTCGCGCTCGGCATTGATGCACATCGACCTGAATTTGTAGATATTGAATAGCACATTGTGCCTGCCCACACGCTTTTGCGAGTAGAAAACAGGCCCTTTGGAATCACACTTAATTACTACTCCCACCAGCAAAAAAACGGGCAAAAGCAAAACCAGCATAATAGCCGAGGAAAGCACATCGAGTGCTCGTTTCACATTTTTCTCCCCCTCGCTCATGGTGCTACTCGAAATGTCGATGAGCGGGTCGCCACTCATGTTGCTCAAGCGAGCCTTCGACAGCAAGACGTTGTAGCGGTCAAGAGCTATTTTCACGGGCAAATTGAGCAAGAAAAGTTGGTCAATAGTTTCAAGACTTGTAGCTGAATTTTGCTGAGAGGGAATGACAATGAGTTCTTGAATGCCTTCACGCTGGCACACTTGAGCCACCTCATCGAGAGCATAAACCGGGCGATCGTCATCGTGGCCTTGCCTGCGATTTTCGGCAGGAATTGCAACATATCCCACCACCTTGTAGCCCAGCGACAGTTGCATGCTATCAAGCTTTTTCACAAAGGCATAGGCCATGTCGCCAGCACCAATCACCAAGGTCTTGAAGCTCAATTGCCGGCTCTTAATTTTGCGAGATGTGATTGTGGTGTGCACCAATCGAGGTAAGTAGGTGAGAAAGAAAAACACACCCAAGAGCACAAAAATAAGCTCATAGTTATAGCCTCGGTTATCACGCATCATGTCGTTGGTCAACGCCACAAAAAAAATGATTGCAGTGTTGGCAATCGATGATGACAGCGTGATGAGCAACTCGCCCAAACGCGACTTGCGAAACACCTCGTTGTAATAGCCCGAAAGCCAATAGACTCCCAACATCACAAACGGAAACAACACCTGCCCTGCCAAAACCATGGGCGAGAACAAGAAATCGTCGAGCGAGTCAAAGCCTCGCAGGGGTTTCATGCCATAGCGCAAGCAATTAAATAGCAACCATGCAACATTGGCCGTTGCATAGTCGGCTAAAACATACTTGAGTCGCTGTGCGCTTTCCTTTTTCACGATTAGAGCAATTGGGGGATTTATCTCAATATTTTAAAAGTTCCATCCCCACTCAACATGATGATATTGGAGGCTGTGTGCGGGTTGCTATCGTCTTGCCGATACTTCACCACATAGTCTACCCCTTGCTTGATTAAGTCGGAAACCTGTGCAAAGGTTGGTGCCGATGGCTCTCCACTCACATTGGCCGAAGTCGAAACAATGGGCCGACCAAAGCGAGCACACAATTGTTGAGAAAACTGCTCGTGAGAGATGCGAATGCCCACACTATCGTTCTCGCCAAGAAGATTGGTAGCAAGATTATAGGCACCATCATAGATGATGGTGAGAGGTTTCACTGCCACATCGATAAGCTCACGTGCCATTTCGGGCACATCAACCACATAGTGGTCGAGATGCTCGGCACTATCAAGCAACACAATAAGCGCCTTGTTATCGGCACGACGCTTGAGGTCATAGACCTTTTTCACCGCTTGGGCGTTGGTTGCATCGCAACCTATACCCCAAATCGTGTCGGTGGGATAGAGTATCAATCCTCCTCGCTTGAGAACCTCAACACATGCTTTTATATCTTTTTCCATTAGACTTTCTTAAATTGATTGAGTGCCTTTCTTGCCATTCTCAATAAAACGAGAAAAACCACATCGTGCCACAAGCAGGCAATATATTAAACAAAGATAAGGCAAATAGCGTGATAATAAAAGTGAAAAACAACTTTTTTAGAAAACTAAGTGTTATCTTTGTCACATCAATAGCAATATGGCTCCGGTGCCAATTGTTTAGAAGTCAAACCAATAAAAAACACAAAATAAAAATGAAAGTATCAAAATTGTTCACACTCTTCTTTGTGGCTATGCTTGCCATAGTGACTCAAAACACTCAAGCCAAGGTTGTCTACACAGGCGAGATAGGGAAAAAAGTGATTGGCTATAATGGGCCCACGCCTCTCAACATCACCATAACCGATGGCAAAATTGCCAACATTGAAGTGATGGGAAATGAAGAATCGCCCAAATATCTTAAAAAGGCGACCAAGCACATTTTCCCAAAATACATAGGCAAAAGCGTGAGCGAAGCCCTCAAACTCAAAGTTGATGCCGCCACAGGAGCTACCTATACCTCCAAAGCGTTGATCGAAAACATCAAGTTGGGCTTGCAACAAAGTCAAACCTCCAAATCAAAAGCTCGCGCCACCAAGAAACGTCGCCATTAATTTTTTTTTGGGGGGGCATTTGCCCCCCCCCCATCAAGTGACACTTCACTGGGTTTTATGGATTTAAATTCATAAAACCCAGTAGCACATTCTATCATTGCAAGGGGGTTACACTCGGGTGATGTGGGCACCCAGGCGGTTCAGTCGGTCGTCGATGTGGGCATAGCCCCGGTCGATTTGCTCAATGTGGTCGATGCAACTCACACCCGTGGCACTCATGGCGGCAATGAGCATGGCAATGCCTGCCCTAATGTCGGGCGACACCATGTGGCGCGCGTGCAACTCAACGTGGCGGTCGTGACCAATGACTACAGCCCTGTGTGGGTCGCATAAAATGATTTGTGCCCCCATATTGATGAGGTTGTCGACAAAAAAGAGACGGCTCTCAAACATTTTTTGATGTATCAACACGCTGCCACGAGCCTGAGTAGCCACAACCAGCACCACACTCAACAAGTCGGGCGAAAGTGCCGGCCATGTGCCATCGGCCATGGTGAGAATTGAGCCATCGATAAAGCTCTCTATTTCATAACTTTCTTGTGAGGGTATATAGAGGTCGTCGTCGCCTCGGCGTTCAAGTTTAATGCCCAGTCTGCCAAAACAATCGGGAATAATGCCAAGATTAGGCCACGACACATTTTTGATAGTGAGATTGCTTTGTGTCATGGCCGCCATGCCAATAAAACTCCCCACCTCAATCATGTCGGGCAAAATGGTGTGGGTTGCTCCGTGCAACTCCTCTACACCCTCAATGGTGAGCAAGTTGGAAGCAATGCCACCGATTTTAGCCCCCATGGCATTGAGCAACTTGCACAATTGTTGCACATAGGGCTCACAAGCAGCATTATAAATGGTGGTTGTGCCACGAGCCAGCACCGAGGCCATGATGATGTTGGCGGTGCCTGTCACCGAGGCTTCGTCGAGCAACATGTAGGTGCCATTGAGTCTTGATGGAGCTGTGAAACAATAGGCCTTCAATTCATTGTTATAACTATATTGAGCTCCAAGAGCACAAAAGCCCTTGAAATGAGTGTCGAGCCGGCGACGACCAATTTTATCGCCCCCTGCGCCACCATAACAAACTCGTCTCAATCTCACAAGCAAAGGAGCCATCATCATCACTGACCCTCGAAGCAAGGCACAGCGTTGCAAAAACTGTGGGCTTTCCACAAAGGCTGCATCGATGCAAGCAGCCTTGAAGCGATAGCACGACTCGGTGTCGCGCGCGACTTCAACTCCCATGTCGCTTAACAAGGCAATGAGATTTTGCACATCGAGAATATCGGGCACGTTGTCGACTTTCACCTCTTGGGTGGTGAGCAAAGTGGCACAAATGATTTGTAAAGCCTCATTTTTGGCACCTTGGGCAGTAATTTCACCTCGCAAGCGGTGCCCTCCTTCAACTATGAATGAAGACATAATTAATGTTTTAGGTATTTATAAAAAGTAAAATTAGTTATTCAATGAAGTTCACTTCGGTGGCAAGTTCAATGCCGAAACGAGCCTTGACCGAGGCTTGAATTTTAGCCGAAAGTTGCATCACGTCGCTTGGAGTGGCATTGCCAGCATTGACCAACACAAGAGGTTGACAAGCAAAGACCTGCGCCCCGCCCTCTCGCTTGCCTTTCCAGCCACATTGCTCAATGAGCCAAGCTGCAGGAATTTTCACCTCACGCTCACTCACCTCAAAATGGGGCATGAGCGGATAGTGAGCCAACAATGCTCGAAAATGTGAGGTTGAGACAATGGGGTTCTTAAAAAAACTGCCAGCATTGCCCAGCACTTGAGGATC
>CAMYCE010000112.1 GCA_947254205.1 uncultured Prevotellaceae bacterium | reverse complement strand
CTGAGCAACAAAAAGTTCTTGAACAAGTCAAGCGGCAGAGCCGAGCGGCTCAGGACTTTGCCATGTCAGAATTTTCACTTATCTTAGTGTTGCAAAAAACAAGAGAAACCGACGATAGACATGGCGAAGACACAAATTAAATCTGAGAAACTCACTCCTTTTGGGGGATAATTTTCGGGTCATGGAGCAATTTGACTCCACCAATACCTCAGTTCGGGATAAGAAAACGCAAAAAGTAAATAAAAAAACAATGTGGTCTCATAAATATTTTTTATCTTTATAGTTGATAATCAAGCAGTTACAAATATTTGCAATTTCAAGCACTATTGCCTGTTTCTCATCAAGGGGGCTTTTAAGTCGCACTTCCCTAACGCTGTCTCTCACAACCGTTTTGTTGAACTTGGAAGCAGGGTGTTTTTCCCTCTTATGTTCTTTCTTAATCTGCGTGCGTTTGGAAGATGTGCAGGTATTACATTTGTTGACTCAACAATGATTCCTGTATGCCATAATCTTAGACGCTATGCCAACAAGGTGCTCAAAGGCATTGCAACAAACGGGAAAGGGACAATAGGCTGGTGTCACGGATTCAAGCTTAACCCGAACCGGGGTAACAACTGCTTGGAAGCAAGTGTTATTCATGACGCACGCACCGTGTTGGTTGGCAACGTGAAAGAAAAACTGTGCCGGGCTATCGAAATATAGCCTGGCACAGCCGTTATACAAGGTCATTGCCTGTCTTTTTCCTGAAGCGTTTTGAGCACTTCAAGAAGGACAGGCATTTATGACTTATTGCAATAGAATTTTGTGCGAGGAGGTTCCTTCTTCGCTCACAACGGTGAGGATATAAATCCCCTTGTCGTATTGCTTGGTAGAAATGCGTTGGCCTCTCTTGGCCTGAGCGCACCTATTGCCTTGCAGGTCGTACAGCACGAGGGCTTCTACTTGGTCGCAGGGAATGATTTCCCCGAGTTCCCCATTGTATTCAAACAACTTGTCGGTTTGCGAGACCGATGTAATGCCTGAATGCTTCTCCACCGTAAATTTGATTTCGGCAAAGTCGGAGTATTTCTTGCTCATGTCTGCCATGGTGTAGGTGGTTTGAACCTTAGCGATGTGCTTGCCACTTTCCAACTTGCCTAAGTTGAAGTTCCTGTCGTATGTTGTCCCAAGTTCTTCGCCGTCGAGTGTGACATTGTACATGGCCATGTTAAACACTTCGGGTTCGGGGATGCCAATCTTGATATCATCGAGCATGAAGAAGAGTCTTTCTTGCGAAACGCCGCGAATGACGGCATGGCGTGCTTCCTTGGGTAATGTGTAGCTGAATGGAGTCCACATGCCACCCACTTGCTCATGTTTTTGGGTGAGCCAAATGACGTTTTCCGGGGTTGGGTCGGAAACCGTATATCCAACCATAAATTCCTCGTTGCCCAGCGAGCCATAGAATCCTGCCGCAGCGTAGAAATCAAATTTGAAGTCCGATTCGTACTTGAGTTCAGGCGAGAACAGGTAGTCGTCGCTTCTCACTCCAGTTTCAGGCGAAACAGAAACCAGGATTTTCTCTCCACTTCTTGGCCTGATAAATTCCGAAAGATTGGGTGTGGTCTTGAATGGATTGAACACCATAAAGGCCATAGGCGAGTACATGTTGGGATAGGGGTTTTCCTTACATAGTGCTACGCCGAAGGTCTTGGCCGTGTCGCCATCGAAGAAAGTCCAGCCCTTGGAATTTTGCGGATTTACTTCAAAGTCTTGCATATCTTCAAAGTCCTCAACAAGTGCACCCTCGTTGTTCCAGCTCAAGATGCAGTCGGTTTTGGTGTCGGGTTTGCCCACTTGTAGGTTGTAGGGCTTCAGCGGTTTTAAGAGAAGTTCAAGAGTGACCGAATAGTTGTCTTTGTCGTTCAGTGCCACATCGGTATGGGCATCTTCAAAACCTTCTTTTTTCACAATCACCGTGTATTTGCCTTTCTGCACTTTGTCAAAGGTGCCCATTCCGTCTTTGATTTCTGCTTTATATTCCAGCAAGTTCACGTCGTTGTTCATCAGGGTCACGATAGCACCGTTTTCATGATGTACGGCAGTGTTGGTAGTCACGTAGACTTTCACATTGGTGTGCATGTTGTGGTCAATCAGGTCCGAATAGCCGTAATCGGTTTTCTTCCCGTTGGGATAAACAGCCTGTATAGCGTACTGATAGAAACCTTTGCCTTTGTTCTTGATGGAGCTGTCGATGTACTCCAGGCTGTTCACATTGTATGCCACTTTCTCCCAGCTGTTTTGGTCGTCTTTGTCCTTATTCTGGTAGCGCCATACCGTGAAGCTGAAACCGCTGTCCGAAATTTTGGCGGGTGTTTTCTTGGCTTGTTTCTTGACATAGGAAGCCGAGCGAATGTTGCTCGATGTGCTCAAGTCGGAGGTCAACTCAAATCCATTGGCACGGATAAAGAAATTACCTCTCGATGGATAGAACCAGCCCGATTTTTCAAAATTCCTGTCGACGCACACCAAGGAGCCGTTCAAGGTTTGATAGTCGGCATAGATCTTGATCGATCCTGTGTGACCAATGGCCACGACACAGCCATAAGGAGCTGTGACGGTGGTGTCGAGCTCCAATTCCGACCAGCCTTCTTTTGTAGAATAATTGTAGGTGTTCGATGGAACATCGTATTTTGCCAGCAGAGGTTGGGTGGAGATTGAACCGTCTTTGTTGAACGGGAAAACATACACGTCCACAGTCGGGTATTCCGATCCAAGAAGCCATGAGACGCTCTTGATAGCCATGGGTTCTCTATAAGTGTTGCCTACATAGGAATAATTGTCTGAGTTGATTTGATAGGAGCCCAGCGGTTTGCCGTTGTCGAGGGCAAACTCTCTTTCTTTCAAGGGTACCATCCAGGAGAGGAACACACCCTTTTCCACATTCTCGGCATATACCTTTAAAGGTGTCGCCAGCAAGTCTTCCAAAATTAAGGTGTCCAGGTTCAATTCTGGCTCTTTGCCCAGCTCTAACTTCTTTTTGTAGGTGAGCTTCCAGTCTTTCGATACCGTGAACTTGTAGCTTTTGTTGGCAGGCACTTTTTCAATTGAGAAAGAGCCGTCTTCACCGGTTTGTGTTTCAAAGTTTCCCTTCCCTATGAGTTTTACAAGGGCTCCTGCCATGGGCTTTAGTGCTTCGTCAACGACGATGCCTTTGACTGTGGTTACGGGCTTCGGTTCAAGTACCACGTCTAAGGTCTCTGTTTGCTTAGCCTTTACTTCTATTTCTTTGGTTTGCGATTCAAACTCGTCTTTTTTAAAGAAAAGCGTGTAATTTCCTGGGGTGAGATCGTTAAAGTCGACCTTTCCCTCTTTATTGGTTGACCAAATCTTTTCCTCATAGGAGTCGCCCGTCAGGTGGGTCTGCACGCCCTTCAGAGGTTCGCCGGTTTCCTTGTTTTTCACTTGCACATTGATAGTGCCTCCATTATCCTCAGCCACTTCTACACTCCTAAGGTATAGAATGCCTTTCCATGCTAGGGTCGTGTTGTGGATACCCACATAGTAGTCCCCTCCTTCTAAGTTGTTGGGAAGTTTCAAGCAAAGGTAGTACTCGCCGTCATAATCATTCTTTTCGGCAATGATTTCGGTCATGCCTTCTACTGTATTGGCTTTGCCTATGGCAAAGGTCAACTTGCAGGGGTAGTCGCAAAACATGTTGATTTTGAGAACAAGTGCTTTCCCTTGAGACAGGTGTATCGCAGGGCTGATAAGCCAGTCGTTTCCATCAAATTTTGGCCCTGGAGAGAAGAATGCCGATTTGCTTTCCTCGTCCCATCGATACACATTTTGCTCGTTTGGGTCCATTCCATTGAGGTCTATATTAGACCATTGCTCAAACTCGCTCAACTCGTCAAAGCCACAAAAGTAGTGGTCTTGCTCATTGACTATTTTAGCGTTGGCGCTCACTCCTGTGCATAGCGCCAACAATAAAATAGCATAAAATAATAATTTCTTTTTCATAATAGAAGTGATGGTGATTAAATTGATATTTTGATGACTTTATTGCCGGAACGTGTCTTGATTTTACAAATGTATATTCCTTTTGTCAGCCCGCTCAAATCTATAGTCCCTGTGCAGTTTATGCCGCTTGCCACGAGTTCTCCGCTCGTGTTGTAGATGCTGTAGGCTGGTGATGAGAAATTCATGATCAGGCTGTTCCCTATAACTTTAACTTCATAGTCCTGGTCATCATCGCAACGTAGTTCATCAACGCCACCGGGATTTAAGTCTTTGATGTCCACAATGCTGGAGTTATACACTTCACAGTCGTTGGGGTTGGCGGGATTATAGTTGGCAAGGAAAGCGATAACGTGCATGTGTCGAGGTTTCCTGGCCTCGGGAAGCGTGCATTTGTATTCTTGCGATTGAAAAACGTTCCCGTTGAACGCCACAGGATCGCCCCAAGTGGGGGTCACCGTCTGTCTGATGGCGGCATCGTGGATAAAGTGCTTGGGGTCGGGTGCTCCAGCTTGGACCCCCACAATGCTGTCCTCTGTTAGGAAAATGTTGAGACGCGTGTCGTTTCCTTTCAGGTATTTCGTGACGTTATCATCTGGGAGCTTGCTATTTACCGTTATGGCGAGTTCCCTTGTCTTGCTGTCGTATTGTGCAGTGATGTCCACGGATACATAAGCGGGGTTCGTCAGACTTTCGTCCACCAAGCTACCGAATGTGTCTCTTTCCGGATGGAAAACGGGGCCTAATGTGCTCGTTTCCCCATCGGTGGCTCCGTATTTCGACATGTTTTTCCTATCGAGCATACAGCCTGGGGCATAGGTGCCCTTGGGAGTGGAAGTGTTGGAGTAGAAGAATGTGTAATCTTTGCTTGCGGGAATTGTGAGGGCATCGTTGTCGAATGCCGCATGATGTACCACGTGTATCACGTCCTCTCGGTATAACAGCGCATCGCCTATGGTGCGATGGGAACTGGGGCAATTTGGGCACTTCATGGTTGAGAAGTGTTCCAGCAAAACCTTTCTGTCCGAATATTCTTCCTTGACTATGATGTTTTCTTTTAATATGGTGTTATTGGTTTCGTCCTCATCGGTAGTGCCATTCACTTTTGCGACCACCACTTGCAGGTCGTGCAGACCGTTGTCGTCTATCACAACACTTCCAAGCGTGACCTTGGATAGCTCGTTCGACTTGATGTTCAAGTTGGCGACGTTGAACTGCTTAATCATTTCGTCGTCAACGTACACTTGTGCCTGCAAGTCCTTGATGCTGGCAGCCCCTCTGTTTCGAACCCACAGTTTTATGGGCTTTTCTGCATGGGTCCTGACGTATGGCTTAGTCAATATCTGCTCGATGGCCAAGTCGTTTTGCGGTAAATGCTCCCCTTGTATCACCACCTGTATGTTCATGTTGCCACCAGACTGGTGCAGCCACGAGCAGGTGTTGTCGTCTTCTTTTTGGGTGATTCTGATGAGGTTTGCCAAGTCGTTGTCTGCACGTCCGTCCATCGAGAGGACCTCACCCGATGACTTCACCCTGAAACCCACGTTGAGTTCTTCGCCCGTGAGCTCAAATGGCTGGTCGAGCTTGATTTTGTTCCAGCCTTCTTCTACGCTGGCCACATCTTGCTTGTAGTCAAATTCGGTGAACCCTAATTCGCGACTGATGAAAACATAGCTTTCTTGCTGTGTGGGGGTCTTTCCTGTGGCAAACCATATCTCGGTAATCTTGTTGCCCTTGAGTTTGGTTGTGAATTCATGGGGCAACTTGATGGCTGTTTGGATTCCAACCTCCAAATCCAGTCCCAAGTTAAGGGATGTCCTGTTGTCGGAATAGCCAAAAATGAGCGTGTCGGAGTAATCCGTTGCGGCCTTTGGAGCACTTGCCTTGCTAAAAATTCTCACAGAGTCGTTACTGCCGGCGATTATCTGCTTGGGGATAGTCAAAAAGCAGCAAAAAGCGAGTAACAAGCACATTTTTCTTGTTAGAAGATAATGAATCTTTCTCATAATATATTTACTATTTAGTTTTCTTTTCGAAGCGCACTATCATGTGGAAAGCTGGCAATTTAGCCCACATGAGTGACAACTGATTTTTAATAGGTTAATAGCCTATTGGTAGGTTTATTAGCGATAGTTTGAAGAAAAGACATAGAAAAATGTAGCTTCAAGCGGTTTTTTCCCCTTTTTATAAACCGTTAATAAGTTTTTAGTTTGTTGATTGTAAAGATAAAATACATTTTCGTCTTTTCCAAACTTTTTTCTAATATTTCTTAATCGTAGATTCAACTTCAAAATGCAACTACGTTTGCAAATTTAAGTAAAAGGTCT
>CAMYCE010000111.1 GCA_947254205.1 uncultured Prevotellaceae bacterium | reverse complement strand
CAAAAATTACTCAAAATAATTTGACAAAAACAAAGAAACCTAATGACCGATTTGGAATTATGTGTGAGTGAGTAATGTAGAGACGATGCATGCATCGTCTCTGTTTCAGTATGTTGCCATTTTGTGGCTATGAAGTAGGCGATGCGTGCATCGTCTCTACTTGTTGGGGAAGTAGGCAGAAAATATTTCTTATTAGGTGGTGGTGATGAGGCATTCGGCTTGCCCCTTGATGGTGATGTGAGGTATGCAGGCTGGAATGAGCAGGGTTTCGCCTTGGTGGGCAAGCGTGTTGTTGCCCAAGTCGTCGGTGAGGGAGATTTGCCCCCTGATGCACATCAAAATTTTGAAATTCTTGTTGTTGTTCATGGGCATTTCACAACAGCCGTCAACAATTATCTTGTTCACGGCAAAGTGCTCGCCCTGTGCCAAGTTCACGCTCTCGTTGGAGGCTTGGTGGTAGTCGATTTTGCCATGATACACGGTGTAGTCAATTTCTTTGCGTGCCAGCTCGGTGTGCAGTTCGCGTTTCTTGCCGTTGCAGTCGATGCGGTCGTAGTCGTAGATGCGATAGGTGTCGGTTGAGGCTTGCTGAATCTCGGCAAGCAGGTTGCCGGCTCCAATGCTGTGAATTTGCCCTGCCGGCAAGAAAAACACATCGCCCTCGCGCGAGGTGTGCTTGTTGATGACACTCATGATGGTGTGCTGCTTCACATGTGCCTCATATTGGTCGCCTGTGATGGGCCGGTTGAAACCCACATGAATTGCAGCCCCCGGCTCGGTGTCGACAATATACCACAATTCGTCTTTTTTGCCACGAGGGTGCACCTGTATCGAGAGGTCGTGGGCGGCATCGATGAACTTGATGAGCAATGGGAAGTGATGTCCAAACTTGCGATACACTTCATCGCCCACCAGCTTGCCACCATATTTGTCGATGAGCTGGCTCAAAGTGAGCCCTGCATCGTCGCCACATGCCACAACCGTCTCGGCTCCGTCGATGCCCGATATTTCCCAACTTTCGCCCACATGCTGCGTGTTGCTGTCAAGCCCTTTGTAGGTGGCAATTTTGTTGCCTCCCCAAAGCACCTTGCGCAAAATGGGCTTGAACTTGAATGGTTGCAATTGTGTCATGATTGCGATAGTTGTTGCTTTTGCAATTAGGTTTAATGAGTGACAAAGATACTACAAAATTGTTGAACCACAACACTCAAAGCCAAAATCAAAAGAAAGTTGCACTTCTGGCTATGGTAGTGGTGCATTGAAAAGCAATTGGGCGGTGACAACGGCTTTTAGTGGTTCACTTTTTTCCCTTTATAATAGGTGTTGAAGGCATCTTCGGCATAGCCATGTTCAAGCACTTTGAAAGTGGCTGTGCTGGCATCGTGAATTTTCTTGCCCCGATAATAGGCATTGAAGGCATCTTTGGCATAGCCCATGCCCAAGTCTTGAAATGAGAAAGGACTGGCTCCGTCGACCACCTTGCCCCGATAGCACACGGCATTGCGTGTTTTGTAGTAGTCTTTGGGTTGAGGGTCATAGCTGGTGCCGGGCGAAGGATAGTCAGCATAATCTTTGAGCCTGAAACTATAAGGGTCGACGTGATGCAATATCTCACCACGGTAGTAAACGTTGTCGCGATCTTTGGCATAGCCGTGCCCCAAGATTCTAAATGTTGGGTAGTGGGCGTGCTCAAGAAGCTCGTCGTAGTAGAAAACGTCGCCATTTCTTAGCGAGTAGGCGTTTTGCTCATAGATGGGGGGAGCAACGTTTTGGGCGTGGATTGCCACCGATAGCAACAGGGTGAGGCAAATGGTGAATAGGGCTTTTCTCATTGTGTGTGCACTTGGTTATTGGTCGTTGTCATTGTTATACCATGTGGAATACATGAGGTAGTTTTTGGCGATGTTCACATTGATTTCTTGGGCTTGCTCGGGGGCTACCATTTTCTTGAACTTGGCTGGCGAACCTGCCCAAAGCTCGTGAGGCCCCACTTTGGTGCCACTCAGCACCACACTGCCGGCAGCGATGATGGCACCCTCGCCAATCTCGGCGTTGTCGAGAATGATGCTGCCCATGCCAATGAGGGCCATGTCGTGAATCACGGCACCATGAACCACCACGTTGTGCCCAATGCTCACATCGTTGCCAATGAGGGTGACACTCTTTTCAAACAGGGTGTGAATGGTGCTGTTGTCTTGAATGTTGACGCGGTTGCCCAATTTGATGGTGTTGACATCGCCTCGCAACACTGCGCCAAACCAAATGCTGCAATCCTCGCCCATGGTCACGTCGCCAATGATGGCGGCATTGTCGGCAAGGAAGCAACCTTTGCCTATGGTGGGAGAGAACTTGCGATTGTTGTTGCGCTCTTTGCCCTTGATTGTCTTGATAATTGCCATTGTGTTGATAGTTATTGAATTTGTTGTTATTGGAAACGTTGGGAGAGTTTCCTGATTTCTTCTTCGGGGTTGCCTTGCTCATAGAGAATGCTGTGCACTGCATCTAGAATGGGCATGTCGACCTTGGTGACTTGGTTGATTTCGCTCATGCACTTGGTGCCATAGTAGCCCTCGGCAATCATTTCCATTTCCACTTGCGCGCTTTTCACCGAGTAGCCTTTGCCAATCATGGCTCCAAAGGTGCGATTGCGCGAGAAGTTGGAATAGCCGGTCACGAGCAGGTCGCCCAGATAGGCCGATTGCATAATGTTGCGCTCAATGGGGTGCACTGCATCGAGAAACCGCGACATCTCTTGAATGGCGTTGGCCATGAACACGGCAAGCAGGTTGTCGCCATACTTGAGTCCGCGACAGATGCCAGCCCCAATGGCATATACATTTTTAAGCACCGAGGCATACTCGATGCCCTTGACGTCTTGCGAGGTCTTGACGTTGATGTATTCGCAGGCAAGTGCTTTGTGGGCAAAGGTGCGGGCCACCTCGATATTGGCACACGCCACGGTGAGATAGGTGAGGCGTTCGAGTGCCACTTCCTCGGCATGTGAGGGGCCTATCACGCTGATGAGCCTCTCATGGGGCACGCCATACTTGTGATGGAAATACTCGGAGCATATCATGTTGTCGTCGGGCACAATGCCCTTGATTATCGACACGATGCACTTGCCACTGAGGTTGGCGGTGAGTTTCTTGAGGTGATTTTTGAGGTAGGGCGACGGGGTGGCGAAGATGAGCGTGTCATAGGCCTCGGCAATGGCATTGATGTCGCTCGAAAAGTTGATTTCGTCGATATTGAAGTGAGCACCAGCCAAGTAGGCAGGGTTGTGCCCCTTGCGCTTGAAATCGGCGATGCGGTCGTCGCGTCGCATATACCAGCCTATGTGGTGGGTGTGTTCTACCACCACTTTGGCAATGGCAGTGGCCCATGAGCCACCGCCAATAATTGCTATTTTGTTGCAGCTAAACATGTTGCAGTTTTTCTTTGTTTTTGATCTTTTGCCTGTGTGTTAAAGTTAGGTCTATTCTTTGAGCACCTGTGTTTTGTCGTTGAGCCAGGCTTGCTCCTCGCTGTTGAGGTGGGGGGCAAGTCGCTCACGCACCATGCTGTGGTAGGTGTTGATTTGCTCTATTTCCATGGGCGAGAGCATCGACAAGTCGATGAGGCGAGCGTCATAGGGCATGAGGGTGAGCACCTCAAACTTGTAGAAGTCGCCATAGTCTTCGCTGGTCATGGCAGGGGTCACAAGCAAGAGGTTCTCGGTGCGTATGCCATATTGCCCGGTCTTGTAGAGTCCCGGCTCGTTGCTCACAATCATGCCCAACTCAAGGGTGGCAGGAATGTAGTTCATGCGTATTTGGTGTGGCCCCTCATGGCAACACAAAAAGTGGCCCACACCGTGCCCGGTGCCGTGCAGATAGTTCAACCCCTCTTGCCACAATGGCCCATGGGCAAGAATGTCGAGTTGCACGCCTGTGGTGCCTTGTGGAAAAATGGCGCGTTGCAGTGCCAAGTGCCCTTTGAGCACGAGCGTGTAGTCGTGTCGCTCCTGTTGGCTGACGTTGCCCAGCGAGATGGTGCGTGTCATGTCGGTAGTGCCGTCAAGATATTGACCGCCAGTGTCGATGAGCAGTAGCCCCTCGGGTTGCAGTGTGGCTGCACTATCGGGGGTGGCTTCATAGTGCACAATGGCACCGTGCTCCTTGTAGCCGGCTATCATGTGGAAGCTGTCGCCACGATAAAGTGGGCTCTTGGCGCGCTCGCCTTGCAGGTGCAAGTCGACATCGACCTCGGTGATGCCGTTGCCGGCATTTTGCTCAATCCACATGAAGGTGCGCACCAGTGCGGCTCCCTCACACTCCATGGCATGGCGAAAACCTGCCGTCTGCACCTCGTTTTTAATGGCCTTGAGGGCAACGATGGGCGAGGGCATATAGGTCTTTTGGCATGGTAGAGCCTGCCCCAGTGCATCGCTCACCTTGTTGGGGTCGAGCATGATGGTGGCGTGCTCGCTCACGCGCTCCAAGAATTTCTCGATGTCGTCGTAGTCCTTGGTCTTCACGCTATATTTCTTGAGATGTTCTTTCACCTCGGGGGTGATTTTGTTGTCATCGATAAAGAGCACACGCTCTCGCTCTGAAATAAAGGCATAGGCAATGGCAACAGGGTTATACTCCACGTCGCTACCACGCAGGTTAAAGAGCCATGCAATCTCGTCGAGAGCTGTGGCAAGCAGGCAATCGGCACCCGCAGCCTCTACTTGCTCCATCACGCGTTGCATCTTGCTCTCCACGTCTTCGCCACTCCATTGCTCATCGTGCACAAAGGCTGGGGCACCGGGGCGTTGAGGGCGGTCTTGCCACACGGCATCTTCGGGGTAGAAATCGGTGGCAAACATAAAGCCGTTTTGCCCACAAAAGTCTTCCAATCTATTGGCCTCGACAAGCGAGAACAAGTGCCCATTGATGGCCACAATGGCATCTTCGCTAAGCACTTGTGCCAGCCACTCTTGAATGGTGGCCTCGCCGGCAATGTTTTCTTTGTGCAATTCAAAGCCACTGTCTTGCAGTTGCATCTCGGCTTGCAAGAAGTAGCGCGAGTCGGTCCACAGGCCGGCTTGGTCGAGGGTTACAACAGCAGTGCCATTGCTGCCGGTGAAGCCCGACACATAGTCGCGGAATTTCCAATAGTCGCTGGTGTATTCGCTTTGGTGAGGATCGGTGCCGGGAATAATCACGGCATCAACATTCTTGCTGTGCATCACCTCGCGCAAGGCTTCAAGGTGTGGATAGGTGTCTTTGCTCATTATAATATATTAATGTGTTGTGTTAATATTTCGGTTAAACCCTTGTCTCCTTGCCATCATAGAAAGCAGTAAGGAACTCACAAATATACAAAATAAAGCCCAATCCTCTAAACTTTTCGTTACAGCTCGTGCCTTTCACCCCTCATTCACTCCTCATTCACTTCCCCCCATTCCGTGCTTTATGTTATGTCTTATGGTGAGGGTTAATGCACGCCTTTGAAGTTGGGCACCATGGCTCGTGCCGGCATGTTGAAAGCTCCGCCACCACTGCCACTACCTGCACCATAGCTTCCTCCACCTTGTGGCATACTGTAGGAACTGCCACGATTTTTGTCGAGCAAGGCGCGTGCAAGCTGATAGATCAAGCCACCCACGTCAAACGAGACGGGCTGGCCAAAGAGGTTGATGGTGGGAGCCACCACGGGCAATGTGCGCCACGTGCCACTATAGGGGTCATAGTAGCGTTGCACACCCACGTCGAGGCTCACCTTGTCGCTCACTTTGATGCCCAGTGTGCCTCCAAAGTTGGCGCTTTGCATATAGCCCATTGAGGGTATGCTATGGTAGCGCTGGTCGAAGTAGTATTGCCCAAAGGCATTGAGGCTCAACCGATCGCTCAGCTTGTAGCTGGCACGACCAAACATGCCATAGTCGTTCCATGTGCTGCGGTCGAAGTGATATTTCATGCCACTCACGCCACCTGTGAGGGTCAATTTCTCGTCGATAGTGCCAGTGAGGGCAAGTGTGCCCGATGCCATGTTGCCCAATCCGGGCATACTTGTGCGCCCGCCACTGCCTGTGAGTTTCAACTCGCCTATCGAAGTGATCACGCCACCAGCACTCCAGTCACGCCCATAGGGGTTGAGGTCAAAGTCGTAGCGTTGTGCAGTGGGAGTGGGCTTGAAACTGGCGTTGATTTCGGGCATGGCCTTGAGACTATCGCTCATGGCCGAGATTTTGTAGTCGAGCTTAAGAGGCTCGGGCAACTTGAAATTGTTGATGCCGGGCGAGGCAATGTTGGGGCTGGTGAAAGTGATTTGTGGTTTCAGTGGCTCAAACTTGAGTTTGGGCACATCGATTTTGAGATGAATCGTCTTGTCGGCCTTGTCTTGTGCAGGGCAGGCAGTGGTCAGCAGCAGTGCCACGAGGGTGGCAGTGATGGTCTTTCTCATAGTTCAAGTTGCTTGTTGAAGCAAAGATATAGTTTTTCCTTAGCTTCAATGGTTAATAAATTCCAAATTCCTGTTAAGAGTTGTTGTGTAGCCTCTGAATTATAAC
>CAMYCE010000110.1 GCA_947254205.1 uncultured Prevotellaceae bacterium | reverse complement strand
TTTCGCTCCTTTTGTTTATTGCCAAAAGTTGCATTTCTTAATTGAACTTACGATTATTACTGAAAAAAAAGTAGAGATCCACACTTTTTAAAGTGTAAATCTCCACTTGACTAAACTGTATAATTCCTGAAAATTATTGCATCACCTTCACAGCAGTGGTTGAGCCATCGCTATAGGTAGTGACCTTGATGTTGATGCCTGCAAAGGGTTGCTCGCTTTGCACGCCTGCCAAGTTCACATAGTGCACACCTGTCACTGTCTTTGAAGCTTCTACCCGGTCAACGCCGGTAACCACCTTGGTGGGAGCAAAGAGGAGCATGGCTGGGAACCAGTAGTGTTCTTTGAGCTTCACTTGTTTCACCTTTTCACCATTCAGGTTATAGATATTGAGCCAATAATCTTGCGAACCAAAATCATTAAAGGTCATTGCCACAATATTCTTTTTCTCGGCATCAAAGCCCACCACGCTGCCATACATTTTTTGGTCTTTGTCAAACTTGATGAATTCTTTGGTGAAGGTGCTTGTAGCCACATCATATTTGCTAATGAATGTTGCTGTCTCATAGGGGGCGTAGTAGAGTGTCTTGGTTTCGTTGTCAACTGCCGGAGCACAGTTTTTCCAAGCAAACCATGTGTTGGCACTTGCCATGGGCACCATGATTTCTTCATCAATATCGAATGTAGAAGGGTTGATTTTCACAAACTTCTCGTCGTCGGTGGGTTCCGGTGCGCCAAACCCCTTACTGTTGACTGCGGCATAGGGGGCACCATCAATGGTGAATACCGAAGTGAGATGGGGCACTTCAACAGTTTTCACAAGCTCATTGGTGGCAATATCAATCACATAGAAGCCCTTTCTTCGTGCCGTTACAAGAACCTTACCGCCCACCTTTATCATGCTGGTTGTTTCAACGGCATCGCTATTGGCGATTTTGTCGCCCATGGTCATGTTTTTAATATCAAAAACATAAACTCCTTGGGTAGTACTCACATAGCCTTTGTCATCGTTCACTGCAATAAAAGCGCGCGAGTCGCCACCACCTGCATACTCATCGATCGAGTACTTCTTGGTGAGCGTTTTGGCATCGGCCACAATGAAGCGTCCACCGGTTTGGCCATAGTTTTGCTTGGAGCAAAAATAGATGTTCTCATGCCCCAACTCTGCAAATTGAGTGGTGTTGCCCAAGGTTAAACCATGATTGGCAGCTTGATACACACGATAGTCGATCGATTCACTATCATAGGAATAAAAATTCACTGTGCTGGAATTATGCCCAAACCAGTCTTCATTTAAGATGAAGAAACCATTGGTGTAGTCTTTGGCCATTGCAGTCATAGAGCAAAGAGCCAACAATGAGAGTAAAATTTTTTTCATTGTGTTGTTTGTTTGTCTTAATTGTTTTTGTCACTTCATGATTTTTGACACCTTGCGCGTGCCGTCGCTATAGGTCACAACCTTCACGTTCACGCCCTCAAATGGCTCGCTGGCTTGCACGCCTTGCAGGTTGATATAGCTCACCGAGGCAACCGACTTGGCAATAGTTGTTGCATTCACACCTGTGGACACTTCATTGGCTGGAGCAGCTTCAAGTTCTTTCCAAGTGGCATCCATGCCATTGCCATAGTTCCAAGCATCGACCACACCATTGGTGATTTTGCGACTCGAGGCTCCCACATTGCTATAAGTCCAATTGGCATCGTCAAATGAGTTTTTCAAGAAATAGGCCCAATAGCCCGAAGTAGACCAACCTGCTCGATACCAATCGTTGGTGCCGGTGGTTTCGATTGTGCCATCGTTGTTGGCATCCCAACCAAAGCCCGTTATATAAGCACCCATACTCGAATGAGACGAGGCCTCAACTTTGAGTCGTGGATTGTTCTCGTCGATAGCGTGCACCATGTCATAGCCATTGGGGGCATCGGCATCGTTGAAGCGATAGCCAAACACAATGGCCTTGCTCTCGCCTTCTACATTAAATTGAAGCACAAGTGCAGCTTTGCACTCGCCTTCTCCACTCCAATTCTTGATGTCGTCCATGGTGAATGCCAGCGAGTTGAGTGCAAGCATGACCATCGACGCTAAAAAAAATTGTTTCTTCATAATTGTTATAAAGCTGAATTTAAAAAAATATTAAAGAGTTGGCTCTTGCTATAGGACAAGAGCCAACATTTTTTTAGTAAGAATTTATTGCTTCATGATCATGTTGATGAGGAGGGTGACATCGCTCACATCAACCTTGCCATCGCCATTCAAGTCAACAACAGCACTCGTCGATGCAGCCGGGTCGAGAATAAGACCTGTGAGAACAGTCACATCGCTCATGTCGACCTTGCCATCACCATTCAAGTCGCCCTTGAGCGGAGGCAGTGGAGCATCGGGGTGCAGGTCGATAGCACCATTCACCTCGGTAGAGGTCTCACCCAGCCAGCCACACATTTGATTTTCGGCACAATACACTTTCACAAAGTCGATGCGATCGAGGGCAACAGGTTTTCCTGCCTCATCAACAGCCCAATCGATTTTAAAACCGGGATCGGTGGCGTTGGGGCGGTTGTCGACATAGCCCCAGTCAAAAAAGTGTTGCACATAGTAGGTGCCTTTGCCACTCTCGTCAACGGCATTGCAACGCAACTTGGTGCCCGTGAACACCAGCGAGTCTTCGGCAATCCACAAGGGCCAATAGGGTTGATCGTGGTAGGCATTGGCATTGACCACACCTGCACGCAACGAGTCGGTGTCGTTGCTTGTCCAAGCCACATCAACGGCTTTGGTCAAGTCGGCGGGTTTGTGATACACAATGCGATAGTTGTGCTGAGTTTTGGGGTGATTATACTCGCTACCGGCAAGTTCATACCATGCATCGTCGGGCACGCCATTGCCATTCACATCACGGCTCACCATCACGATGCCCGGCTCGCTACTGCCACCTTTGGCTGTGCTGCCCTCGGCCTGAAAGGCATTGCCAAACACCTTGAAGTCATAGTCGTGACTATTCACCACAGGGTGGTCGAAACCAAACACAATGTAGCCTCCAAAGGCTCCCAGCGAAATGAGCTTTGGCTTCACAAACACGCTATCGCCATAGTCGTCAAGCTCACGATAGCCACAAAAAAACTTTTGAGCGCGTGCCAACACACTGTCGCGAGGCTCGCCACTTTTACAAGCAGGCAATTCATTGACAAACTGCCCGGGGGCAGGCAAGAAATCATAAACCTTGGTTGCCCACTCGCTGTGCACACCTGCAACACTTGTCAACAGTTGCACAGCTAAAACGATCAGTCCTAAAAAACGCTTTTTCATTATCATTGCTTATTGGTATTATTTCCTAAAAACACAAAATGGGCGGGAATATCACCCGTGCGCACATTCCACTTTTGTTTCCCGTCTTGCCCAAAGCAATAGAGCCGTCCGGGCGACACATAGTCTTTGGCATCGGTCACATAAATATCTTTGGAGATGGGGTTCACTGCTATACCATAGGGTATTCTAATTTCTTTATCGGTGCCATCGGTGATGAAATTGCGTGTCACAGTTTTCATGCTGGCTGTGTTGATGATGGCATAGGAAATCTCATTTTTTTTGGTGATATAGCTCCACTGCGTGCTTATCACATAGAGCGAGTCGCCATCGAGCCAGTAATTGCTTGCCGGGACGTCCATCGCCTTTTCTATGTGACGGGTGCGCGTGTTGTAGACATAGATGTTGCTGGGCACGCCAAAGTAGTCGCCACGCGAAATCACCCACAACAAGCCACGCTTGTCGCTCTTCACCCCCAACAGGTTAATGGCAATGGGCACGCGCTCCACCTCGGAGAACGATTCGATGTCGATCACCGACAAGGTGTTTTCATAGTTGGGCACCATGTAGCCTCCGCTATTGGCTACATAGATTTTGCCGTTCAAAATTTCGAGTTGATCGGGCTGAAAACCCACCAAGCAGGTGTCGACCACTTGAAGCGTGGCAGTGTCGACCTTGGCCACATAGCCACGTTGCTTGTATTCGGGGTCTAACTTCACTGGGCCGGCATAGCTGGTGATGTAGGCGTAGCCTTTATAGAACTTGATGTATCGGCAATTGGGAATATTGATTTGACCTATTTTCTTGACCGAGTGCTTATCCATCACATCAATCTTGTTGGAGCAATTGATCACGGCATATAGCTTGCTGCCATAAATGCCAATATCATTGCCCACATCACCCATTTCCATGGGTTCGGTGGGATTGGCGTGAGCAAAGATGTTGCGATAATATTTGCCCTGTGTGGCACTATACCAGTCGAGGGTTGCTTTGTTGGTTCCCATATTGCCTTCGTTGAGCACATAAAAACCACTTATCGAGTCATAGACAGGAGCTGCAACATTCACTTCTTCGGGAACAAAAATCACATCTTCGTCGCGGCACGAGCCAAGCACGAGCAACATGAGGGTCAATAATAGCACCCCTCCTTGCTTCAACATGTGGCTTTGCCCCCTATATAGAATAAATAGTCGTGGAGTCATCAGAAGTCAATTTTTAAAATGAGTTTATAGTTGCGACCAGGCATGGGATAGTTCAATATCACGTCATATTGCTGATTGAGCAAATTGTTGACCTCGGCAGTGACTTTGCAAGCCACCCGTGAGATGTTGAACTTGTAGCTTCCACTCAAGTCGTGGGTGTACCACGGTTGCTCATGATTGGCCAAAATATTGGCACTATTGTGATAGCGCTCGCCAGTGTAGATGAAGCTGTAGTTCAAGTCCACATTGCGCCAGCCTGCATGTGCTGTGGCCGAGCCACTGTGCCATGGAATATAGGCAATTTGCCCCTTGTAGGTTCCACCATCACCGGCATCGGCAGGGTTGGTGTAGTCTTGTGCCTTTTGGTAGGTATAATTCAAGTTCATGTCGAGCATCACCTCGCAGGGCAATGCCATTTGTGCCATGGCAGTGAAATCGATGCCTCTAATTTTCACTTTGCCAATGTTCATCATCATCCAGCGATATTGCCCCGTGCCTTTGGGCACAGCAATGATTTTATCGGTCACATAGTTGTAATAGGCATCGGCAGTGAATTTAATGCCTCGCCAAAATCCAGTCTCACTCATTTGTTGCCACTGAAGGCCCACATTGTATTGGTTGGCATATTCGGGGCGCAGGTCCACATTGCCAATGTCGGTATAGTAGAGGTCGTTGAATGTGGGCATGCGAAAGATGCGCTTGTAGAAAGCCCGCAGGTTGAAACCATCATATTGCTCCCAGGGTTGCCAACTCACAAACAATGACGGGGTGAAGCGGTTGAGAAATTTACTATAGCTGTGCAACACCTTGCCCTCGTTGCGTGCACTATAGCGGTCGTTGACCATGGTGTAGAGCAACGACGCCTGCCCCTTGAGACCATGCCATGTGGCTGCTGTGGCAAGTGCCGCCAGTGCCGTGTGGCGTGTGGGATAGGCAAAGTTGACCAGTGTGGCATCGAGTGTGTTCCACTTGTAGTCGAGCGAGAGGTTGATGTCCCACCCTTGCATCACGGTGTATTGATTGGCCGAGGATATGTAAATCTCGTCTTGCCAAAACTTGTTGTTCAAATACATGAGCGTGGTGTCGGGGTTGAGATAGCGCATATAGTCGCGGGCATACTTGGCATTGAGCATCGTCATGTAGCGATCGCTCACCTTTTTCTTGTAGCGACCTTGCACAAAGAAGTTGCGGTCCCACTGGCGTTGGCTGTTTTTCCACACATTGTTCACAATTGCGCCCGGAATGCCACGCTCGCTGTCATAATAATAGAACTTGCCATACCAACTGCCACCGGCCATTGTGCCAAAAAGTGTGCCCTCGGCTCTAAAGCCATGCAAGTCGCCATTTTTGCGCACGGCAGTAGTGTCCCAAGCCGGGGTGCCGTCGCTATATCGCTTGCGCAACCTGAAGTGATATTGCCCGGTGGCATAGGTGTATTCAAGATTGAGCAACATGCTCAAGCGCGAGGAAAACTTGTGCTCCCAGCGTGCCGAGGGGTTGGCAAGCCCAAAGGAGCCGGTGCGCAATGTGATGTCGAAGTTGTCGCGCTTGCCCTCGACAAAGCGTGGACTGCGCGTGTTGATGTAGATTGTGCCAGCTGAACCAAAGTCGCGGGCGGGCTGGAATATTTCGCTTTTTTGCCCATTATAGAGCGAAATTTGGTCGATATTGTCGAGCGAGAATTTGCCAAGGTCGATTTGCCCATTTTGGGCATTACCCAACTGAATGCCATCATAGAAAACCCCCATGTGATTGGTGCCCATTGAGCGAATGTCGACCGTCTTCACTCCGCCCACGCCACCATAATCCTTGATTTGTACCCCCGAAAAGTAGCGAATAGCATCGGCCACACTGTTGCAATTGAGTCGTTCCAATCGCTTGCCATTGAGCGTTTGTGCAGGTATCACCTCTTGATAGGGCTTGCGGGCATACACAGTGACGTTGCTCAATTGTGCCATCGAGTCGAGAAATTGCTCTTGCGAGGCATCTTGTGCCCTCAACGATAGTGTGCACAGCATTGCCATGCTCGCAACCAACAGTGCTTTCATTTTTTTATTCATCTTCACGGGTTTTATTTCAACAACTTGGCAGGTCTTCTGACTCACTCCCGTCCCTATTCCCCCTCCCTATGAGAGAGGGAGAGCATCACACCTTCCCACACGCCAAGAGTGGCTGTGCAGTGGTGGTGATGCAGGTTAAACCCACCATGAGGCAAGTTGGGGGAGCACACAGCAGCACCGTCTGTTCAGGATTTTCACCTGATTCCCTTTTCACCGAGCCACATTGCAGGCGACTCGACACCAAATTGGATTTCAAATGTACGACAAGAAATTCACATCACCAAACCTTAAGCATAATTCTTTCCATCTTATAAAGTTTTGCCTCTCTTGCCCCCCTGTCACTACCCATTAAACCCAAATCGGTCATTAGGTTTCTTTGTTTTTGTCAAATTATTTTGAGT
>CAMYCE010000109.1 GCA_947254205.1 uncultured Prevotellaceae bacterium | reverse complement strand
GATAGGTTTAATAACTACCCCAAAAAGGATAACCAATACTATATATTGTTATATACTCTAATTTTGTTCGGATTTAATAATCAGTTGCGTTTTAATGATAATGGTGAATTTAACCTACCTGTAGGTAAGCGAGATTTCAATACTGCCATTGAAGCCAAACTTGTAAAATTCTTGGATGCTTTACGACTTCAAGATTGTGAATTTCAAACAAAGGATTTTAGAAAATTTGATTTTAATGGGCTAACACAGAATAGTTTGGTTTACTGTGATCCTCCTTATTTGATTACTACTGCAACGTATAATGAGAAGGATGGTTGGAATGAACAGGACGAACGTGATTTGCTGGATATTCTTGACAATTTAAGCCGAAGAGAAATAAGATTCGCGCTTAGCAATGTCCTCCAGCATGAGGGAAAGGAAAACACACTCCTTAAAGAGTGGATAGAACTTCATAACTATAATGTTCATGAGCTTTTCATGGATTATCATTATAGCAACTATCAGAAAAAATCCAAAAAGGCAGAATCGCAAGAGGTTCTTATCACAAACTATTAAAATATTTTGACTATGGCAGGATATAATAGATTTATAGGAAATTACGAACGAATACCATACAATTCATTTGTGTGGAAATTCGGAACAACATCCTTTAGGACAAGAGAATTTAATAGGATGACCGAATGGCAGCTTCAATTGTTAGATGACTTTTGGAAGAAACCAGAAAATAAGAATCAAGGTTGGGAAAAGAAATACATGGCTCCTTGGCAAAAGGATATCTATGAAATTAAAAATAGATATTACGACTGGCTCGTAGAGAATGGTTTCACAAAAGGAGATGACAAGGTGAAATATAAAGCTGCCAGAGAAAAGACCAGTGGTCTATATGATATGGGGCTTATTGATGAGAACCATAGACTGACTGATGTTGGTCGCGATCTTCTTGAACTCTCAAAAAATGAAAATGCATTCCTTCAGAAAAATCAGTTAAACATATCTAAGGACTCACAAGTTTATCTTGAACAGCTACTTAAGCTAAGTGCTGATGACGCAGGAAATACAGTACGACCATTCATCGTAGTGCTTTTCTTATTGTCAGAACTTGATTATTTAACCTATGATGAGTTTAGGTATCTTATGCCACTATGTACTTCCCAATTCAATACAGAATACATTTTGGATAGCATAAAAGAATATCGCCAAAATGGGGGGAGTATTGATGAAATTATAAAAGAATTCCTTTTGAACAAGAGTAATTATCAAGAAGGTCTGAACCGCTTTGTCACTCATCCTTTCTCTAGAGACCTCCTTCTGTCTGTTGGTATGAATCGAAAGAGTGCTGAATATGATAAGGCGTACATCCCTGTTTATCTTGAAATGTACGCTGTTTACATACAGCATGACCTTTCGAGAATTTATCCTTTATTTTTGGCTGTGAGCAAACTTACCACATCAATTAAGTGGAAGATAATGATGTTTAACACAAGCCTTACATCTGCTGTCAAAAAAGACCCTGAAGGGAGCCTTTTGCCTTTACCAGAAGAAGCCATCCAATCGGAGACTGCTTTCAAGCGTTTTTTCTACTTGACTATGCATTTAAATAAAGCAAAATCAATGCTGGAAGATTACCTTGACTTAAACAGGCGCTATTTAGGGCTGACCAATTGTTTCATTTTTGATGATGAACAGGTGAAACTTGATATAGTGCCAAAACAATTTTTCAATGCTGCAATTGAAGAATTGTATCAGCAAGCATACGAGGAGTGTGATTTGCTATTTGAAAGTTGTACTATGGATAGCATATGTCCTGCACTTACTTTTAATGAAACAAAAATTATAGAAGGTATCAATAAAGAGCTTGGTACTCATATAGATAGTATTGATAATGCATATGATGAGGTTGACAAAGTTAGATATGATCGATTCAACAAACTTGTCGATGACAAATTTACTGATGACAAGTTGTTACAATTGCTTGATAACTTTGACAACAGAAAAGATGGGGAAATAAGTCAAATGGTAACAGACAACGCTGATGTACCAACTATATTTGAGTATGTTCTTGGAATTATATGGTATAAAGCAAGTGGTCGTAGGGGAAAGGTACTTGATTATTTGAAACTATCACTTGATTCAAGCCTTCTTCCTATTACCCATGCCGCAGGTGGTGAAGCTGATATAGTGTATGAATATGGTAAAACATTAGACTATCCTGAACACAATCTGCTTTTGGAAGCAACTCTTGCAGATCGCACAAACCAAAGAAGAATGGAGATGGAACCAGTATCAAGACATCTCGGTAATCATCTTCTACGGACAGGAAATAAAAACAGTTATTGTGTTTTTGCAACAAGTTTTCTTCATATCAATGTTATAGGTGATTTCAGAATGAGAAAAATGGTCATGTATTGTGACCCTCAAGATTCAAACAAGTACATTGAGGGAATGAAAATTATGCCTCTTTGCACCAAAGATTTGAGATGCATAATTGAGCATCAAATTCCATATGCAAAGTTGTACAAACATTTCTGTGAAGCTTATGACTCACAAGAAATGCATCCTCAAAATTGGTATGATGAATTTGTTTCCATTGAGAATTCTAACTTATATTATAACGCCAATTCCACTTAGAAGTGCAAAATTTGCGGTGTGATTAATCTATGAAAGAGCCGTGTTGAAAAAATGCTAAAATTGGCAGTGACTTGGGCACTAAGTGCAATCTTTTTAGTAAATTTGTAACTTAATTAAATAGATTTGGAAAAATGTCGATTGATAATATTTTAGCTCAAGCTACAGCCCAAGCGGTTAAGGCCTTATATGACTTGGACTTTCCTGCCGAGAAAATTGTGCCCACTACAACCAAAAAGGAGTTTGAGGGCAACCTCACCATTGTTGTTTTCCCCTTTGTGAAGGCTTCGCGCAAGCGTCCCGAAGACACGGCACAGGAGCTTGGCGACTACTTGGTGGCTCATTGCGAGGCTGTGGAGAAGTTCAACGTGATTAAGGGTTTCTTGAACATCGTGATTAAGCCCTCGTTTTGGACAGGCGTGTTGCAAGGAGTTGCCGCCGACGATAATTTTGGATTTAAACCCGTGACAGCCAACAGCAAGTTGGTGATGATTGAATACTCGTCGCCCAACACCAACAAGCCCCTGCATCTTGGGCATGTGCGCAACAACTTGCTGGGCTATAGTCTTGCCAAGATCATGGAAGCCAATGGCAACAAAGTGGTGAAAACCAACATTGTGAACGACCGTGGCATTCACATTTGCAAGTCGATGCTGGCTTGGCTCAAGTGGGGCGAAGGCATCACTCCCGAAAAGGCCGGCAAGAAGGGCGACCACCTGATTGGCGACTTTTATGTGGAGTTTGACAAGCACTACAAGGCCGAGGTGAAACAGCTCATGGAGCAAGGCAAAACCCAAGAAGAGGCCGAGCGCGAGTCGCCGCTCATGGGCGAGGCCCGTGCCATGCTCAAGAAATGGGAAGATGGCGACAGCGAGGTGCGCTCATTGTGGAAGATGATGAACGACTGGGTGTATGCCGGCTTCGACGAAACCTATCGCCGCATGGGGGTGGGCTTCGATAAAATCTACTATGAGAGCAACACCTATCTCGAAGGCAAGGAAAAAGTGCTTGAAGGACTTGAAAAGGGACTTTTCTATCGCAAAGAAGATGGCTCGGTGTGGGCCGACCTCACTGCCGACGGGCTTGACCAAAAGCTCTTGTTGCGCAGCGATGGCACTTCGGTCTACATGACCCAAGACATTGGCACCGCCAAGTTGCGTTTCCAAGACTATCCCATCGACCAAATGATATATGTGGTGGGCAATGAGCAAAATTATCACTTTCAAGTGCTGGCCTTGTTGCTCGACAAGGTGGGCTTCAAGTGGGGCAAAGACCTCATTCACTTCTCCTATGGCATGGTGGAGTTGCCCAATGGTAAAATGAAATCGCGCGAGGGCACGGTGGTTGATGCCGATGAACTCATGGACGAAATGATTGATGGGGCTCGCGAGATGAGCAAAGAGCGCAACACCATGACCGAAATGACCGATGAGGAGCGCGAAAATGTGTTCCGCATCATTGGTTTGGGTGCTCTCAAGTATTTTATCTTGAAAGTTGACCCACGCAAAAACATGCTTTTCAATCCACAGGAGTCGATCGACTTCAATGGCAACACGGGCCCCTTTGTGCAATACACCTATGCCCGCATTCAGTCGTTGCTTCGCAAGAGCGAGCAGGGCGATGCAAGGGTAGATTTCACAGCCTATGAGCCCAATGAAAAGGAAATAGAACTCATTCAGCGTCTCACCGACTTTGCTACCGTCGTGACCGAGGCAGGTCGCACCTATAGCCCTGCTTTGGTGGCCAACTATGTGTTTGAGTTGTCGAAATCCTACAACCAGTTCTATCACGACTATAGCATTCTCAAAGAAGAAGATGCCGTGGTGCGTGCCTTCCGCCTGTCGCTCTCGCGCACGGTGGCTCGCATGGTGGCTCGTGGCTTTAGCTTGCTGGGCATTGAGGTGCCCGAGCGCATGTAATCAAGTTGTGCTTGCACATTGGCACAATTATTGCAATGTTTACTTGCATTGAAACTAAAAATATAAAACTATAAATTATGGAAAATTTCGGAAACAATTTCTCGCAAGGTTCTTCTCATTATCACTATTCTTCGGCCTCGATGGTTGAGAATGAGTTGACAATGAAGACCTATGTAGCCAAGGTGATGCGTCGCGTGTTTGGCAAAATGTCGATGGGTATTTTAGCCACCGCCTTTATTTCGATGTTCATTGCTTCCAACGACTCGTTGTTGAACATCTTTTTTTCGACTCCTTGGTTGTTTTGGGGGCTCATCATCGCCGAGTTTGGCCTCGTTGTGTTTCTCTCGGCACGCATCAACAAGTTGAGCGCGGGCACAGCAAGCCTGCTTTTCTATCTCTATGCAGCCATTAATGGTGTCACGTTGACTCCTCTGTTCATGGTCTACACTTCCGAGTCGATTGCCACTACTTTCTTTATCACTGCCGGCACCTTTGGTGCAATGGCAGCCTATGGCTATATCACAAGGAGCGACCTCTCGAAGATTGGATCGATTCTCTTCATGGCACTCATTGGCTTGATCATTGCTTCGATTGTCAACATCTTCTTGCACAGTAGCATGGTGGCTTGGGCTATCAGTGTGGGTGGTGTGCTCATCTTTGTGGGACTCACCGCTTGGGACACTCAAAAAATCAAACGCATGGCCGAGGAAACCGTTGGTGAAGAAAATGTGAGCAAAGTGGCCACGATTGGCGCGCTTGAGCTTTATCTCGACTTTGTGAACCTCTTCATCTATCTGCTCCGCATCTTTGGCAAGCGCAACTAATCTTGTTGCCAATAAACCACAATATCAGGCGTCGCTCACCCCTCAAAACAGTGAGCGACGCTTTCTTTTTTGAAAGTGGGGTTTAACCCCAATCGGTCATTAGGTCGCAATAAGAAAAGATCTTAGGCTTTTCCTTGCCTTTGTCATTTATTTTGGTTCTTTTTGACTGCTTTTTCGGTTGTTTAGCCCGCTAAACGCCCTCAAAATCAATCAAAAATTACTCAAAATAATTTGACAAAAACAAAGAAACCTAATGACCGATTTGGGTTTAATAGTTAGTTATTCTTGTTTGTGTGATGAATGATCGGGGTTTTTGTGGTGTTTCGATCGGTGTTTTTGCGGTGAAAAAATGGCTGTGGTTTCTTTTAAAAGGGGGTAATACAATAAAAGGGCGATAATTGAGTTTAAATAGGTATAGTATTATTATCAGTTTATCGACGATGAAATTTCTCAAAGCATTTATAGTTGCATCGGTTGCGCTTGCTGGCACAATGCTGGCACAGGCCGATGATGATATTAAAAACACCGAATTCAACCCCATCACCACAGGTGTGAACTCGCTGGGCATCACCCCCGATGCTCGTGGAGCCTCGATGGGCGACTTGGGTGTTGCCACCGACCCCGATGTGAATTCGCAATTCTGGAACCCCTCAAAATATGCCTTTGCCTATAGCAATGGCGGTGTGGCGTTGTCCTACACGCCATGGTTGCGCAAAATCGTGAACGACATCTTTTTGGCCAACCTCACGGGTTACTATAAGTTGGGCGGTGGCGACAATCAGGCCTTGAGTGGATCGTTGCGTTATTTCTCGCTGGGTGAAATTCAAACCAGCCCTGGCAGTGGTGGCGCAGCCAGTGTCAACCCCTTTGAAATGTCGGTCGATTTGGGCTATTCGCGCAAGTTGAGCGAGAAATTCTCAATGGGTGTGGCTTTGCGCTACATTTATAGCGACTTGGGCTACTCCAACTATTCCTCAACCGAGGGAACTACGGGAGCATCGGCTTTTGCTGCCGATATTTCGGGCTACTACACAACTTTCCCTATTGTGGGGCGCAATGAGTGTCAATGGTCGTTGGGTTGGAACTTGTCGAACATTGGTTCAAAGGTGGGCTATGACAAGGGCGACAATCCGGCTTTCTTGCCCACCAACATGCGACTGGGCACGGCATTCACCTTCCCCTTGGCCGACTATCACAACCTCACAGTTTCGGTTGATGCCAACAAGTTGCTTGTGCCTGTCAAGCCTCGATTGAGCGACTATGGTGGCGACCAGCAAAAATATGAAACCAAGTTGCAGGAGTGGAAAGACAAGTCTTCGATTTCGGGTATTTTTAGCTCGTTTGACAAGGATTGGGCCAAGCGCATCAGCACCTCGATTGGTGCTGAGTATGCCTATAATCAGCAATTCTTTTTGCGTGCCGGCTACTATCACGAAACCAAGTTTGCCGGTGGTCGCCAATACTTTGGCATGGGTGCCGGTTTTGCTCTCAATGTGTTGAAAATCGATGCCAGCTACATGATTGCAACAGCTCAAAACAGCCCTCTCGACCAAACGTTGCGTTTCACTTTGTCGTTTGACATGGACGGATTGAAAGGTCTGTTTGGTCGCAAATAATAATAATAATGAAAGCTTAAACCCCAATCGGTCATTAGGTCGCAATAAGAAAATATCTTAGGCTTTTCCT
>CAMYCE010000108.1 GCA_947254205.1 uncultured Prevotellaceae bacterium | reverse complement strand
AAGATGAAGAAAAGCCCAAAATATTATCTTCATGTGGCCTAATGACCGATTTGGGATTATTCTCCCTGCACACTATGCTTTGCGCTTGCGCCGGGCACTGGTTTTGGGGGTGGAAGGGGGTGGCGTTGCAAGGTCGGCAGGCATGGCCTGCACAATGTTGTTGCGCATCATCTCCACTTCGCGATGCAAGTCGGCAATTTCTTTTTCTTGATTTCTAATGGTGAGCAACAGTGAGTTTAACTCCTCATTATCGACCGATTGGGGGAATTGAGCCTCCACTCTAATCAAGAAATCGCTCAGCACATTCATGTAGTTGGTGAAAGCTGTGTAGGGCGAGTCGTAGGGGCTATAAAGCGAGTGTATCGTGCCATCTTCGCTGTGCTTGGTGCTCATGTAGAAGAAATGGTCGCTTGCCTGCAAGTAATACCAATCTTGCTTGATGCGGCGGTCCTCACACAAGCGCACGCGCTCGCTCAGCGAGTAGAGCTTCTTCACTGCCTCTTGTTGCAATATATTGCCCAACCAAGCACTGGTGTCGCGCGCCTCATCGGCCCATGAGATGGTGTCGGGCACCAGCAAGGCATCAACAGCCTTAAAACCGGCAATTGCCTCGCTGGGGGTTACAAACTTGATTTCACGCTCCCCTGCAAAGCGAGGCAGAGCCTGCATGAAATCAAAAATACCGCTCTCTTGAGGTTGCAATTCGCCCAAGGTTTCAAAGTTCATAAACAGGTTCACAATTTGCTCTTCTTTGGGCAAATTGGCAATCCAGTCGATATATTTATCGGCAGTGAGAGGATAGGAATTCCAATCTCGATTGCTAAACCTAAATGTGATGTCATCGCTCAACTTCGAGTTTTTGAGTAGCAGTTTGAGCCTGGGAGCCGAAGCCGAGGAGTAGAGATAGTTGGGCGATTTCCAACCCAAAATGTGCTTAGCGCCATCGGTTATTGCCCCTTTAAAGCCCAGCGATTGAACCATCGAGGCTATTTCATCGTTGTAGATGAGCTCGGAGTTGCGAAACACCTTGGGGTGTTGCCCAAAGAGTTCAAATATCTTCTTGTCGTGGTCGGCAATTTGCTGTTGAAACTCTTCGACATCAACAAGCGACGAGAGCGAGTGGGCATAGGTTTCGCTCAAAAATTCCACACAGCCCGTCTTAGCCAATTTTTTCAACAAGTCGATAAATTCGGGAACATGTTGCTCAAATTGCTCGAGAGCAGTGCCACTAATCGAGAATGCTATCTTGAATTGCTTGTTGCTATCCTCAATCAGGTTGAGCAACATTTTGCTTGCCGGCAAGTAGCAACGCTCGGCAATGCGCGTCACAATGTCGTCGTTGGCAAAATCATCATAATAGTAGTGGTCGTTGCCTATGTCAAAGAATCGATAGTTCTTCAATCGAAAAGGCTGGTGTATTTGGAAATAAAAACAAATTGCCTTCATCATTCTATCATAGATTTTTATATTAAACTATATATTTTAAAAGAAAAATAGAGGGAGCTTTATAGCAAGCGATTATAAATATCTATCACTTTGGCTCCTGCCTTTTTCCACACAATTTGGTTCACCTCGTCGAGTCCATGTTCACGCAGTTGCCTATACATGGCCGGATAGGTGATAATTGAGTAGATGGCATCGGCCAGAGCATTGATGTCCCAATAATCAACCTTAATCACATTGTGCAATATCTCGGCACAGCCACTTTGTTTTGAGATGATAGAAGGCACTCCCATCTGCATGGCTTCGAGAGGAGAAATGCCAAATGGCTCACTCACCGATGGCATCACATACACGTCGCTCGCCTTGAGCATTTCATACACCTGCTTGCCCTTGAGAAAACCTGTGAAGTGAAAACGGTCGCTAATGCCACGACGGGCAGCCAACCTAATCATCTTGTTGAGCATGTCGCCACTGCCTGCCATCACAAAACGCACGTCGTGCACCTTGTGCAACACCTGTGCCGCAGCTTCAACAAAATATTCGGGCCCCTTTTGCATGGTGATGCGACCAAGAAAGGTGACTATCTTTTCATGCTTGGGTGGAACTTGAATGTTGAGCAAATCCTCGCTCAAAGGCTCAACTGCATTGTGCACAGTTGTGACTTTATTGGCAGGAATGCCATATTTTTCTATCACCGTGCGGCGAGTGAGGTTGCTCACGGTGATAATGTGGTCGGCATGAATCATGCCATCGCGCTCGATGTTGAACACGGTGGGATTCACATTGCCACGACTGCGGTCGAAGTCGGTGGCATGCACATGAATCACAAGTGGCTTGCCTGTGACCTGCTTGGCATGAATGCCGGCAGGATAGGTGAGCCAGTCGTGAGAGTGAATAATGTCGCATGGCACTGTGCGAGCAATCACACCTGCCACTATCGAGTAGTTATTGATTTCTTCAAGCAAATTGTCGGGGTAACGTCCCGAAAACTCGATGCACCCAAGGTCATTGGTGTTCATGTAGTTGAAATCGCTATAAATGTGGTCGCGCAAGTCAAAATAGGTGTGTGCGTCCATCACGCCATTGAGCCTATTTTCCACATAATCCCAGCTCACATCACGCCATGCCACAGGAGTGGAATTGGCAGCCATAATTTTGGCATAATCTTGTGGCTCATCGCCCCAAGGCTTGGGCATGACAAAGGTGATGTCGATGTTGCCATTTTCGACCATGCCTTTAGTGAGACCATAGCTGGCAGTTCCCAATCCGCCTGAAATGTGGGGCGGAAATTCCCAACCAAACATTAATGCTTTCATAACAATATATTATAGTATCATGAGTTCAACAATAATCAAATATCGAGATTTTTGAGCAAGCGCAACACGCGCAAAATCTCTCCAACATTAGGCGCAAAACTCACTGCTCCACGCCCTATAAATGGGGGGTTGCCATCATAGAGCTCTGAGAGTGTGCCAATGCCACCTTGCGTCATTTCATCTTCAAAACCTATCATCATGCGCTCAACAAACGATAGTCCGCCCTTGCCAAACACATTTAAATAGGCATGGCAATAAAAACCCATGAGCCACGGCCGTGCCGACCCCGAATAATAGGCCTGTTCACGCTCTTGGGGGTTGCCCACATACCATGGATTGTAGCCATAGCTCTTGGGGCTGAGGGTGCGCAATCCCTTGGGGGTGAGCAGTTCGCGAGTCACAACATCGAGCACCTTCTTGCGCTGGCGGCGGTCGAGTGGGCTATATTCAAGCCCTATGGCTATCGCCATGTTGGGGCGCACGCTCAAATCACGATAATCGCCATTCACATAGTCGTAGAGGTAGCCAAACTCATTGATGAAGGTGGTGGTGAAAGCCTCACAAGCCTTTTGAGCAATATCCTTGCACAAAGCCACCAAGGGAGCTGTTGCAGGGCTTGAGCCCAACAGCTCACTTGCAAATGAGAGGGCATTATACCACAATGCATTAAACTCAACCAAATAGCCCGTGCGTGCCACAAGCGGAGTGCCATCGGGGCGCGAGGCATCGATCCACGACATGGGGCACCGAGTGCCATCAACATGCACAAGCCCGTTGTCGCTCAACTTGAGATGGGGGTGCTTGCCATCGATGATAAATTGTAACAGTGTGGCCACCAAATTGCCATAGCGACTTTGAGCCTGATCTATGCCTGCATCGAGGGCATAACGCTGAATGGCCCAAATAGCCCACAGGGGCACATCGGGCAAATCGATGCCTTGCAAGCAACAGTCGGGTTGCAAAGTTTTCATCCATGTGGCAAAAGCCTGCTGAGCTGTGTCCATAATGGCTTCAAAATCGGCACGATGGTGCACCGAGAGTGTGCAACCCGGAAGGGCAATAAACTCATCGCGTGCCCTAATCTTGAACCACGGATAACCGGCCAGCACATAACGCCCATGCTCATTGGTGATATAGAACTGCTTAGCACTGTTTTTCAAACAATTATAGAAACTCGTGCGAGGAGTGCGCAACTTGATTTCCTCTTCATACATGCGATTCAAGCCCCGCGTATTCACAGGGCTGATGCCTGCCGAGAATATAATGGACTCTCCTTTTTTAATATCAATTTCAAAATAGCCGGGCACATAGAGGTCTTCGCTATAAGGCAAGCCTCGCTCTTGATCTTTTATATATTCAACTCCTTTATACCAGTGGGCGTCAAACACAAATCGGGGTTTGCGACTGAGTTGCATGTAGAGCGTGGGATAGCCCGGATAAAGACACGTTGCAATGCCATTGGCAACCTCGTGATAGTCGCGACTCGCCACATTGTTTTCTACACACAAGTCATTCACATTGCGAAACGCCAAAAATGGACGAAACTGAAGAGTGGTTTTGGAGTGGGCATCGACAAGCGTGTAGCGAATGAGCACACGATTCTCATTGGTGATAAAAGTTTTTTCTCGTTTCAAAATCACCCCTCCCACCCTGAAAGTATAGGTGGGCACACGGTCACATTCATATTCCCTGATATACTTGTGCCCATTGGGGCTATACACCCCTCCCCTATAGCGATGAAGCCCAAGATTGAAGGGTGCGCCATGCTGAATCACCGTCTCATCGAGCGAAGAGAGCAACACATGGCAACTATCATCGATTTCGGGAATGGGAATCACAAGCAAGCCATGCTGCTTGCGCGTGTTGCACCCCACTATTGTTGTGCTATGATAAGCCCCCGATTGATTGGTGCGCAATATCTCTCTTGGAAGCGATTGCTCAAGATTAATCATCAAGTTTTTATCAAATTTCAAATAACTCATAGCGAGTGAATTTTGTTGGTTCAAAAAAAATAGACAATCAACCACTCCCCTTGTGAAGTTGTGGCAATTTCACGAATTTACACAATAAAAGTATAATCTACAATAAAAGCAACCATTATTTTTCGGAGTGCTTGAGCACATCAAAACAAAGGTGACCATGCACTGCACAACCACCTCTCATCAATCTCTTGATTGGCAGGCACAACGCAAGTAGCACAGCAATCAAGCCACAATCGTGTTTTATCGCTTAGGGCACATTGTTCTCGCCCAAGCCTGGAGTGAACATTTTGAGACCACCTGCATGACACTTGATGTGCAAATGGGCAGGCATCTCCACGGGGTCGCCATCAATGTGCATGGGCCCTGTCGATTCTCTATATATTTTCACTTCTTTGGCTCTAAAGACCTGCACAAAGTGATTTTTATCGATGTTTTTCAAAAACAACCGAGCCCCCATGATGGGAGCCACAAAAAATGGAAATGGCGTGATCATGGTGATGTCGAGCAAGCCATCTTGAATGCTGGCATGGGGCGCAATAAAAGAGTTGTTGCCATATTGAGCTGCGTTGCAGCACGATATTACAAAAGCCTTGTTTTCGATAATGTGGTCGTCAAACTCAATGCGATAGGTCTGTGGCTCATAGCGCAAATAGCCCAACAGTGTTTTTTTGACATAGGTGGTGAGTCCTCGCTTCCCGTCGAAAGCAAAATCATAGGCCACTTGAGCATCAAAGCCCATGCCACAGGTGCACATGAAGGGGCGGTCGTTGAGCGTGCAATAGTCGAAGTTTTCAACCTGATTGCGATTGACCACACGCAAAGCCTCCTCGATTTTCATGGGAATGTTCATGTGGCGTCCCAAGCCATTGCCCGACCCACTGGGAATCACGGCAAGAGCCACAGGAGTGTCGATGAGCCCGGCTGCGGCACCATTCACAGTGCCATCGCCACCAATTGCCATCACACCATAATAACCTTTATCGACAGCCTCGCGGGCAAATCGCTGAGCATCGCCCTCGGCTTCTACATATCGAAACTCGACCGAAAAAAGATTCTTGTCGATGATATTATCAATGAGCGCAGGAACCTGCGCTTTGCTGCTGGTACCCGACTTGGGGTTAATGATTGCCAGTATCTTGTTCATAAGTTGTAAATTGTTGCACAAAATTACAACTTATCGGCCAATAAACAGCTATTTATTGGGTATAAATCACTAACTTTGATTTTCAACAAAAACAACACTCATTATGAAAAAAGCCTATCCCACACTGCTCATCAATGCTTGCTTGCTCATGGCAGGCATTCTATTTCTCATGTTCTACAACAACGAGAATGTGTTTATTATCGTTGCTGCCATATTGGGCATCGTTTTTATGATTCCTTCGCTCCTCTTTTTGGGCATGGTCACGTTTAAAAAAGACAAGCAACGGCGAGGAACCGAGCTCATGGGCATTTTTCCTGCCGTAGGAGGCTTGTGTTTTGGCGTGGTGCTGTGCCTCAAGCCCGAACTCTTCACCAAGGTGTTGGGCATTATCTTTTCAATCTTGCTCATTGCCATGGGCACTTTTCACCTCATCTTCATGGCATCGACCACCAAGCAACTCAAGTTCAAGCCATGGCACTACATCGCCCCTGTGCTCATTGCGGCTGCCGGCATTGTGACCTTGCTCATTGCCGGCGACAACACCCAATTGCTCACCCTGCTCACTGGCACTTCATTCATTCTTGCTGCACTATCTGCTCTCATTGAGTTTCTTGCCGAACGCCGAGCTGGGAAATTGACTCAAAGCTCACCTGCCACCACCTCCACCCCATCGCTGTAGCTCAACAGGGGCACGGCATCAAACTGCACAGGGTCGAAGAAATTAATCACTTGGCTCATTGCCGAATTACTGGAACAGCGTGAAGCAACTGAAAAATGTATTATCGTTGTACAACAAGGAAGCCAAGGCTAATGCCGATGGCCACCTTGATGTTTTCGGTGGCGGAGTGAAGAGCAAGGAGGACATTCTCAAAGATGTGCTCCAACTTCTCAACATAACGCCACAGCAACAACAATCGAAATTAACCCCAAAAACAAAACAGGACAAGGGAACAGAAGCAGAACAATCAAAGCAACCCACAACAACAGCCTAACAGCAACCCACAGAAGTCACAGAGCCAACCCGACAACCAAGCCAAGCAGATAGCACTGCGCAAGATGGCACTGCTGGCAAAGGCAATGAAGCAAGCGAAGTAGCGAAACCAGCCACCGACAAGCAGGGCAACCCCCTCAATGCCGATGGCTCGCTCAAGGTTGAAAAGATTGGGGGCGGTAGAGGAGTTGACCGATGGCGACTTCACTGCCCCCACTCGCAACGTGCAACTGCCCACTCTGCCCGACAACGTTGACAAAGCGATTGGGGCAGGTGGCAAGCC
>CAMYCE010000107.1 GCA_947254205.1 uncultured Prevotellaceae bacterium | reverse complement strand
ATGAATCGGGTAAGGGCGTTATGTGTTGGTTTAAATTTCAAATGAAAGAGCCGTGCCTGCTGTTGAAAAGTTGTCGCAAAAAGTTGTTGCCACATGGCTCTGCCCACAGGGCTTGCCTCAAGGCATGGGTGATTTTTGAGATGCTTTTAGTTGTTTTTTTGAAAAGTATTGCATGTTTTTGCGAGACTTTGTTGCATATTGCTGTGATGAATGTGCAACACTGTTGATGACCGATATTTTTTTTCGTTTATATAAATCATTTAGAAACAAACTATTACAATGAAGATCAATTTTACAAAAGCATGTTTAACACCACTCGTGGTGCTCTTCGCAGTTTTTTTGGAGAGGTGATTGAAAAGAACTATTTTTGTCTTGATTTTAAAAATGCCACAAGAAAATGTGCAATGACTATGCTTGAACCTCATCGCTCTATCACTCCCCGAAGCCGCATCGCAGAGATCGATTTCTTGAAAGGTGTGTTTATCGTGCTCATGATCATCTTTCACTTGGTGTATTTGGGCGAAACCTATCCGCTCGCCAAGCGATTGGTCTACACTTTTCACATGCCGGGTTTTCTTGTGATTTCGGGATTCTTGATGCATGTGGATCGTGGAGGCAAGGCATTTGGGCACACCATGTTGCGCTTTCTTGTGCCCTATCTTGTGATAGAGTCGGGCTATATTGTCATGGCATCGGTGCTACCCATTAGGGAGCACATCACCAAGCTCACCCCGGGCGTTTTTCTTGACAAGCTGTTGTTGAATCCGCTCGGGCCTTATTGGTATCTACACACGCTCATGCTGTGTGGCATGGGCTATTTTGCTGTGTTTAGGCTTCGTTTTTGTAACCTCATGAGCAAATTGTGCTTGCTGGCACTCATTTATGCCGGTTGTGCTGGCGCAGGACTGGTGTCGCTGCCCATGTCGCTCTATTTTTTGGCAGGTTGCGCCTTGCAACAAGGGTTGGTGGCAGTGGATAGAAGTCGTTGCGCCTCTCCGCTATCGGGGGTGGTGCTGTTGCCGGTGGTGTGTCGCTTGTGGAGCGATGGCGCCAACAGCACATTGAGTTGTTCAACCCCCGAGGGTGTGCTCACGGTGATGATGGTGGTGAGTTTTTTGCTCTATCTCTACAAGTGGGTGCCAGCCATTCTCAGGCGTGCAGTGCTCTATCTCGGTCGCAACTCGTTGCCCTTGTTTATTTTTTCGCCCTTGTTCACCATGCCCTGCAATCGCTTTAGGCCATTGGTGGAGGTTGATAGTTCGGGCTTGCTGTTTGGCATAGTGTCGGTGTTGTTCACAATTGCAGGCAGCCTTGCTGTGCACCGAGCCTTCACATGGCTCAAAGCTCGTGTTGGGTAGCTCCTTGATAGCAGTGTGAGAATTATTGGTTTTTATTTTGTTTTGCGATGCAGTTGCAGTAAATTTGCACTACAGTATAAAAGCACTATATGATTGAACGACACGTTATCATCGACAGTGTTGACCCTGTGGTTTTTTATGGGGTGAATAACACTAACATACAACTCATTCGCACCCTTTTTCCCAAGTTGCGCATGGCAGCACGCGGTAGCGTGATTACTGTGATTGGCGATGATGAGGAAACAGCCGATTTTGAAGATAAAATCAAGAAATTGGAGGGCTATTGCCTGCAATACAATAAACTCACCGAAGATGTGATTCTCGACACCATCAAGGGACTTCAGCCCAAGGAGCTCAAGATGGACGATGTGATTCTCTATGGCGTGAATGGCAAGCCCATCACGGGGCGCACCCCCAATCAGCAACTGCTGGTCAAGACCTTTAGCCAAAACGACCTCACCTTTGCCCTTGGCCCTGCTGGCACGGGCAAAACCTATCTGGCGGTGGCTCTGGCGGTGCGTGCTCTCAAAAATCGCGAAGTGCGCAAAATTGTGCTCTCGCGCCCTGCAGTTGAGGCGGGCGAGAAATTGGGCTTTTTGCCCGGCGACATGAAGGACAAAATCGACCCCTATCTGCAACCCCTGTATGATGCGCTCGAAGACATGATTCCAGCCCTCAAACTCAAAGAATACATGGAAACCAACGTGATTCAAATTGCACCTTTGGCCTTCATGCGTGGTCGCACGCTCAACGATGCCATTGTGGTGCTCGATGAAGCACAAAACACGACTACCCATCAAATTAAGATGTTTCTCACCCGCTTGGGCATGGGTAGCAAGATGATAGTGACGGGCGACACCACCCAAATCGACTTGCCCCGCAGTGTGACATCGGGCCTTATTCAGGCCTTGAAAATCTTGAAAAATGTGAAAGGCATTGGCATGGTTGAATTTGAGAAAAAAGATATAGTGCGCCACCAGCTGGTGCAACGCATTGTTGAAGCCTATGAGCGTCACGATGCCCTCAAAAAAGCAGGGTTGAACGGCGACAATGAGGCCGAAAACTCGCAAGAAGATAAAGAATAAAACAATCAATAATTATTAAAATAGAGTAATAAAAATGGCTAACGCATTAGTTCGCACCGACTTTAATTTTAAAGGTCAAAAAGGTGTTTATCATGGTAAAGTACGTGACGTGTATAATATCAACGACGATATTCTCGTGATGGTGGCAACCGACCGCATTTCGGCTTTTGATGTGATTTTGCCCAAGGGCATTCCTTCAAAGGGGCAGGTTCTCAATCAAATTGCAGCCAAGTTTCTCGATGCCACCAGCGACATTGTGCCCAACTGGAAGCTTGCCACCCCCGACCCCATGGTCACCGTGGGCTTGCGTTGCGAGGGTTTCCCTGTCGAGATGATTATACGTGGCTATCTCACCGGCAGTGCATGGCGTGCCTATAAAGAAGGATGCCGCGAATTGTGTGGCGTGAAACTGCCCGATGGCATGCGTGAAAATGAGAAATTCCCTCAGCCCATCATCACCCCCACCACCAAGGCCGAAACAGGCCACGATGAGAATATTTCAAAAGAAGAGATTATCGCGCAGGGCATGGTGAGTGCCGAGGACTATGCTGTGGTGGAGCAATACACTCGCGCCTTGTTTGAGCGTGGCAGTGAGATGGCAGCAGCCAAGGGCTTGATTTTGGTCGACACCAAATATGAATTTGGCAAGCGTGACGGCAAAGTGATTTTGATGGACGAGATTCACACGCCCGATTCTTCTCGCTATTTCTATGCCGAAGGCTATGAAGAGAAGTTTGCCAAGGGAGAGCCTCAGCGCCAATTGAGCAAAGAGTTTGTGCGCCAGTGGCTCATCGAAAACGGCTTCATGGGCCGTGAAGGCGAGCAAGTGCCAGCCATGACCGACGACTATTGCGAGAGTGTGGCACAACGCTACATCGAGCTATATGAGGAAATCACGGGCGAGAAATTCCAGCGCAACGACGAGGGCGTGGACCTTGCCGCTCGCATGGAGCAAAATGTGGCTCAATATCTTGCAACACGATAAATAGCAATTATTTCAAAACAGCAATATGCACAACTCGGTAGAACACATCAAGCCCTATAGCGACACCGAGGGCAAGACCCGGCAGGTGAGAGCGATGTTCAACACCATTGCGCCAGCCTATGATTTCATGAATCATGCCATGACGCTTGGACTCGACCGCCGGTGGCGCAAGGTGGCGCGCAAGCTGGTGGCGACTTCAAAACCACAGCAGGTGCTTGATGTGGCTACAGGCACGGGCGACTTTGCCATTCAGCTCTACAAGCACATCAAGCCCCACACCCTCACCGGCATCGACCTCACCGAGGGCATGCTTGAGGTGGCACGCCAAAAAGTGGCACGCATGGGGCTTGCCAACGACATCAACTTTGAGCAAGGCGATTGCCTCGACATGCACTATGCCGGCGAGAGCTTTGATGCCGTGACTGTGGCGTTTGGAGTGCGCAACTTCGAGCACATCGATCAAGGCTACCGAGAGATGCACAGGGTGATGAAGCCAGGGGGCATGCTATGTGTGATAGAGCTGTCGGTGCCTCGCAATCGAGTGATTAGGTTTTTCTACAACCTCTATGCGCTGCACATCATTCCATTCATTGGGTCGCTCAAGAGTGGCGACAAGAGTGCCTATCGCTATCTGCCCGTGAGCATTGCTGCTGTGCCACAAGGTGAGCACATGCTCAACTTGATGCGTGAGGCAGGTTTTCACGACTGCAAGGTCAAAAGGCTCACTTTGGGCGTGTGTAGCATCTACACAGCCATCAAGTAGCAACAAAATGGGAAATTTAACCCCAATCGGGCATTAGGTTTCTTGGTATTTGACAATTTATTTTGAGTAGTTTTTGATTGATTTTGAGGGCGTTTAGCGGGCTAAACAACCGAAAAAACAGTCAAAAAGAACCAAAATAAATGGCAAAGATGAAGAAAAGCCCAAAATATTATCTTCATGCGGCCTAATGACCGATTGGGGTTAAATACAAAACTAAGACAATTCACAAGGTAAAAAAGATTCAGTTATGTCAGCAATTAAGACAATAGGAATTCTCACCTCGGGCGGTGATGCCCCGGGCATGAACGCCGCAATTCGTGCCGTGACACGCTCGGCAATATATAGTGGTTTCAACGTCAAGGGCATTTATCGAGGCTATAAAGGACTCATCGACAGCGAGATTCAAGACTTTAAAACCCAAAATGTTTCCAACATTGTTCATCATGGTGGCACCATCTTGAAAACGGCTCGCAGCGAGGAGTTTAAAACTCCCGAAGGGCAGGCTCGTGCCTATGAAACAATGAAGAAAGAAGGCATCGATGCCCTTGTGGTGATTGGTGGCGACGGCTCGTTGAAGGGGGCTCGCCAATTTGCCAGCGATTATGATGTGCCCATCATTGGCTTACCGGGCACAATCGACAACGACCTTTTTGGCACCGACCACACCATTGGCTACGACACAGCCCTCAACACCATTATGTGGTGTGTCGACCGCATTCGCGACACGGCCACCAGCCATGAGCGACTCTTTTTTATTGAGGTGATGGGACGCAATGCAGGCTTTCTTGCCCTCAATGGTGCCGTTGCCAGTGGTGCCGAAGCGGCTATTATTCCCGAAATTTCGACCGAGGTCGACCAACTTGCCGAACTCATTGAGAATGGTTTTCGCAAGAGCAAAAACTCATCGATTGTGCTTGTTGCCGAAAGCCCCATCACAGGTGGCGCAATGGGACTGGCCGAACGTGTGCGCAAGGAATTTCCGCGCTACGATGTGCGCGTCACCATTTTAGGGCACTTGCAACGAGGAGGTAGCCCCACGGCACAAGACCGCATTCTTGCTTCGCGCATGGGTAGTGCCGCTGTCGATGCCCTGCTTGAGGGACAACGCAACGTGATGATTGGTGATAGCAACGACGAGATTGTGTATGTGCCTTTCTGCAAAGCCATTAGAAACGACAAGCCCATCGATCGCGATTTGCTCACCACCCTGCGTCGCCTCTCCATCTAACAGTTTATAAGGCTGAGGTGTGAATGTGGTGATAATCGACGTGTAATGTAGAGACGATGCATGTGCATCGTCTCTACAAGGGCTACTTATGGTTGGGGATTACCGGCCTATGCAGTGATATTTGAAACCTTGGCTTTCGACCTCGTGGGCATCATAGATGTTGCGACCGTCGATCACGAGAGGCTCGTTCATGAGCTTCTTCATGTGATTCCATGCCGGAATGTGAAATTGTCGCCACTCGGTTACAACAAGCAATGCGTCGGCACCTTTCACAGCGTCATACATGTCGACACCGCAATAAATGTCGCGCCAGCGCAGTTTGGCAAGGTTCATGGCCACAGGGTCATATACCTGCACTTTGCACCCGGCTTTGAGCAACAATTCGAGGGTGACGATGGCTGGGCTCTCGCTCATGTCGTCGGTTTCGGGTTTAAATGAAAGCCCCCACACTGCTATGGTCTTGCCTTTGAGCTTGCCGGCATAGCATTTGGAGAGTTTTTCAAAGAGTATGCGTTTTTGAGCAATGTTCACTTGGTCGACAGCTCTCAACACCTCCATGCTGAAGTCGTTGACATCGGCAATGTTGATTAAGTCTCTGATGTCTTGCGAGAAGAGCGTGCCACCATATCCACAACCGGGATAGATGTATTTGGGTCCAATGCGGCTGTCGGTGCCCACACCTTGGCGCACCACATTCACATCGGCTCCCACCACTTCACACAGATTGGCAATCTCGTTCATGAGGCTGATGCGTGATGCCAGCATCGATGTGGCGGCATATTTTATCATTTCGGCAGTGCGCGTGTCGGTGAATATCACGTGGTTGTTGTGCAACAAAATGGGGTAGTAGAGCTGTTGAAACACTCCTCGTGCTTTTTTGTTTTCTACACCAATGATGATGCGGTCGGGGCGCATGAAGTTTTTAATGGCATTGCCCTCGGTGAGGAAGTCGGGGTTGGAGGCAATGTCAAATTCAATTGTTGTTCCTCGCCGGGCTATCTCTTGGGCAATGATTTCTTTGACTTGCCGGGCTGTGCCCACCGGCACGGTGGTTTTGAGCACAAACACCGAGTATTGGTTTACCTTGCGACCAAAGGTGCGTGCTACCTCAAACACGGGCTCAAGATTGGTGCCTCCATCGTGGTCGAGCGTTGAGTCGATGGTGCAAAACACCACATCGGCATTTTCAAAGGCACTCTCATAGTTGGCCGAGAAATGAAGCCTCCCGTCGTCAACGTTGCGTGTCATTAAGGCCTCAAGTCCTGGCTCATAGATGGGCATGTCGCCATACACGAGTCGGTTGATTTTTTGGCTATCAGGGGCTACACAAGTCACATTTACTCCCAGCTCGGCAAAGCATGTGCCTGTGACGAGTCCAACATATCCGGTTCCAACAATTGAAATATTCATGATGCAATTTTGTTTATGGGTTCCTTGATCAATTTCTCATCTCTTTGTTTAAAGTTGAGCAAATATACGATTTTTTATCGCACAAAAAATGGGTCTCAACAAAAATAACTAACTTTAAAAACTAAAAATGATTTTTTAACCCAAATCGGTCATTAGGCCACATGAAGATAATATTTTGGGCTTTTCTTCATCTTTGCCATTTATTTTGGTTCTTTTTGACTGTTTTTTTTGGTTGTTTAGCCCGCTAAATGCCCTCAAAATAAATTGTCAAATACCAAGAAACCTAATGACCGATTTGGGTTAAAAAAAGAAGCCCATGCTAAGTTCAATTAAGAAATGCAACTTTTGGCAATAAACAAAAGGAGCGAAAAAG
>CAMYCE010000106.1 GCA_947254205.1 uncultured Prevotellaceae bacterium | reverse complement strand
ACTCAAAATAATTTGACAAAAACAAAGAAACCTAATGACCGATTTGGGTTTAAAATGCAAGGTAGATATTTAAATTAATAAAATTTAATAAAATTTAAGATGGTTGCATGCCATTATTTGTGTAACTTTGTTCACATTATGAATTAATTTAAACTTTTTAAAAAATGAATAGAAAAACGAATTTTATCATTGCCGGTGTGGCGGCCATGTTGTTGCTCGCTCCGGCTCCGGCCTCGGCCCAGTTTGGTGGTCTGCTCAAGAAGGCCAAGCAAAAAGTGGAAAAGAAAGTCAAGCAAGAGGTCAAGGACCATATTGCTGACAGGAGAGGCCAAATTGTGGGCAAGATCGATCAGAAGGTGTATGAGAAAAAGCACAACGCCGAGCAGAAAGTCAAGAACAAGTTGTACGAAACGGAGGAGGAACTCGTTGACAAGGCCCGTGAGAAGGTTACAGGACTGGAGCCTTTTGAGGAGAACTTCGTGAACGATGGCATTCGCTTCATCAGGTTCAAACCCGATGAAGTGGAGAAAATCGCCGCGAAGATGGCCAGGAAGAATCGCGACGACCTGGCCATGACATCCCCCGGTGGCAACATTGACTGGCGCTATGGCATACATATGCTTGATTATCCCTGCGACTCGCTTGGTCCCGAATCGTTGAACGACGAACTCATGTACTGGTGTTTCAAGTTCTCCTATGCCTTATACAAGAAAAATCCGGAGAAGTTGGCTATGGCCTTTCATGGGTTGGCTGATCCGTGGAACATTCTCGTGAATAAACATGACCCGAAACGCACCAACTATGTGGACGCAAGTGAAGATGAACTCGCTATCCACTTCATTTGTACCGACTGGGGCAAGTATATTAAAGCTCGCGTGGACAGCTACGAGAAAATGCTTTTTACCGACAAGGGTTACCCAGCCGAAGAAGTATCGACAGAGGCATGGGAATGGTGTATCAATCAAGTCAATAAGAGCCCCAAGGGTAGTGCATTGGGAGGCATGTATATGATTAGGATAACAAATATACGCAAACAACTGATTATCCGAGACAAAATATCGCCAAGCGATCCACAGTGGAAGAAGCTTGAGGCTGCCACCCAGAAGGCCAAGAAGAGGCTGAATGACTACTGGCTGTCCAGGACTAAGATGTCTACCCCGGAGCAGTTGAAGGCCGAGCATGCCGCCTTTGTGAAGCGCAAGGCCGAGGAAAAAGCGGCTAAGCAAAGGGCTTTTGAGGCCAGCAAGAAGCCGTGGCCCAAGACCAAGATGGGCGGTTCCAAGCTCGCCGCAACATGCCTTGCCGCCTACAAAGTGTGGGATGAGAATGGCACCGACGATGCGCGACGCGTGAGCGTTGTCTCCACCTCGTGGAAGATAGAGCGTGACGCGCTGGGCAACATTCTGCGCCGCGTCATCGTGGCCTATGTGGATGTCAAGGGCGACAACGGCCGCAAGGCCGAGGAACACAGCTTCTGCCAAGACTATCTGGGCGGAGGTCGCTATGGCAAGACACGCCACTATGGTGTGGGCATCTCCTCATTCTACCTGAAGTAGTGGAATGATGAACTTCTGTAATTAGATATAGAGTGGGGGGCGATCTGTTTCGCTCCCCACTTGAATAATAAGCAACGACCATGACTTCTTCAACATGCTGACCCTGATGCCGGCGGAAACAGACGGGAGCAAGCCGAAGAAGGAACACACCGACGAGGATGGCAACGACCACGGCAGTACGATGAAGATTGACGCCACATGCTGCGACGCCGAGGTACGCTATCCAACCGATTCCAACCTGTTGGAGGACGACAGCAGGCTGATCGACCGCCTGCTTGACAAGTTCTGCGCACGTCACAAGGTGAAGAAACCGCAGACCCACCGCACGGAAGCCCGCCAGGCCTTCATCGGACTGATTAACCCCAATCGGTCATTAGGTCGCAATAAGAAAATATCTTAGGCTTTTCCTAGCCTTTGTCATTTATTTTGACAAAAACAAAGAAACCTAATGACCGATTTGGGTTTAATGAGAACAAAAGTATAAAAATATCAGCAATTTAGACTATCTTTGCAGGCGTAAAATATTTTATATGACAACATTCCAAGAATTAGGAGTCCGCGAGGATATACTCAGGGCAATTACGGAGTTGGGCTATGAGAAGCCCATGCCCATTCAAGAAAAAGTAATTCCACACTTGTTAAACGAAGATAGCGACGTGATTGGGCTGGCACAGACCGGCACAGGCAAAACAGCCGCCTTTGGGTTGCCCACCTTGCAACGCATCGACACCAGCAACAGGGCCACACAAGCCATCATCTTAGACCCCACAAGGGAGTTGTGCCTGCAAACGTGCAACGACCTCAACGACTATGCCAAACACATCGACGGGCTCACGATATTGCCCGTGTATGGTGGCACAAGCATTGAAACACAAATCAGAGCCATCAAGCGTGGCGTGCAAATCGTGGTTGCCACCCCGGGGCGACTCATCGACTTGCTCAAGCGTGGTGTGCTCAAGCTCGACAATGTGAGAACTGTGATTCTCGACGAAGCCGACGAGATGCTCAACATGGGCTTTGTCGACGACATCAACCAAATTCTATCGCATGTGCCCCAAGAGCGCAAAATGTTGCTCTTCTCGGCCACCATGCCACGAGAAATTGCCGCCATTGCCCAAAACTACATGCACAACCCACAAGAATATATTGTGGGTACCAAAAATGAGGGTTCGGCCAACGTGAAGCACATCTACTACATGGTGAGAGCCAACGACAAATATCTGGCACTCAAGCGCATTGCCGACTACTTGCCACGCATCTATGGCATCATCTTTTGTCGCACCCGAGCCATGGCGCAAGAAGTGGCAAGCAACCTCATCGAAGATGGCTATGATGCCGATGCCCTGCATGGCGACTTGTCGCAGGCACAGCGCGATGCCGTGATGAAGAAATTCAGGGAACACAACTTGCAGTTGCTGGTGGCTACCGACGTGGCCGCCCGTGGCCTTGACGTGGACAACCTCACCCACATCATCTCTTATAGCCTGCCCGACGACAACGACGTGTATAACCACCGCAGTGGTCGCACGGGTCGAGCCGGCAAAACAGGCGTGTCGATTGCCTTGATACACAGTCGCGAGCGCAACAAGTTGCGCGACATTGAAAAGCACATTGGCAAGCCCTTTGAGCGCCGCGAGGTGCCCAAACCGGGCGAGATTATCGAAAAACAACTCTTCAACCTTGCCGACCGCCTTGAGCGTGTGGAGGTGCAAGAGGAGCAGATTGCCGAATATCTGCCCCCCGTGCTCAAAAAACTATCGTGGCTCTCTACCGACGACTTGCTCAAACGACTGCTCTCGCTTGAATTTCACCGCATGCTCGAATACTATCGCGATGCCCCCATTCTCGACTATGTGCCCGAAAAAGAGAAGCGCGAGAGAGAAAAGGGCAAAAAGAAGTTTGAAAAGCGTAGTGGCAAGGAGAAAGACGTGCGCACTGCCGAGGCTGGCTATGAGCGTGTGTTTATCAATGCAGGCAAGGCCGACGGATTCTTTGCCCCCAACCTCATTCAGCTCATCAACGAGAACACCCACGGCGGACGCGTTGACTTGGGGCGCATCGACCTGCTCACCAACTACTCACTCTTTGACGTGAAAAGCGATGATGCCCACCGAGTGGTGAACACCCTGCGTGGAGCCGACTTCTTTGGCAAACGCCTCTATCTTGAAATTGCCGACCTCAACAAGAACTATGCTGCCGAGAACGAGGGCACCGAGGTGACGATGAACCGCAGTGCACGCCGTCGAGCACAATTTGGCTTTAAAGGCCGTGGCGAGCGACGTGGCGATGGACGACGACGCTTTGAGGGCGACTTCAAGGAATCGAGAGGCAGACGTCGCGAGAGCGAGCGCAACTTCACCCGCGACAAGGGAGGCAAAAAAGCCAGCAAAAAGGGCAAAAGCTTCAAGGACAAAGGCTTTGGCGACTACGAGAAATTCATGCACTAACCCCCACCTCCAATCGCAATCAATATTGCGATTGGGTAGAAGTGAAAGGGAATTGGGGAGAAGTGAAAAAGGAGTGAAGCGAAGTAACAGGGAGTGAAAGGCAGTTTTTGAGGGACAATTCCTATCGTCCTTTCACTCCTTTCTCACTTCCTTTCACTTCTCCCTCAATTCCTTTCATTAATTCCGTGAAATCCGTGGGACATAAATTTCATTTCTTTTTTGTACATTTGTAATCAAGTAACACCACAACACTCCCATTATGAAGCATCAATTTCAGTCACTGCTCATCTTGTTCTTGCTCTCATGGCTCGGTGCCGGCACACCAGCCCATGCCGACAAGATGAGAGACCTGTTTATAGCCGAGCCCGGCAACCTATTCTTGACCATCACCCCTGCCTCGCGAGCAGGCATGGTGACCCTGCACGAGGCAGGGCAAAAAGGCGTGGGCGAAAGCCGCATGGGCGACTCCTGCCACATCGAGGCACTCTCCAACAACTACATCAAGTTGCACACCTCGCCCAGCCACACCATTGAGATGCAGTTGCTCACACGGGGCACACAAGACACTGTGATTGCCGTGATCGAAACCGTGAAAATGCCCACTCCCGACAGTCGCATGAGCTTCTACTCCACCAAGTGGAAAAAACTAAAAACCGGCAAGCACTTCAAGCACATGCCACAATTGCAAGACTTTTTCTTGCCCGGCACAGCCAAGAAAACCGTGAAGCAACTCATGACCGGCATTGCGTTTCCACTCATCGAGCTCAAGTTTGCAGGCAACAATCGCCAGCAGGTGGTCGCCACCCAACAGCTCAAGCAATTTTATAGCAAGGACGACTATGCCAAGCTCAAGCCCCACTTGCGAGAGAGCATTACCTACATGATCGACAAGACCCAAATTAAGCCCCTGAAATGACAACAGCAACTTCAAGCCCACAAGCCATTTCCCTGCTTGAGTTTAACAGTCGCATCAAGCGACTGCTCAACCACAGTAGCGTGGCAGGATGCTGGGTGATGGCCGAAACCAGCGACGTGCAAGTGCGCCGTGGACATTGCTACCTCGAACTGTTGCAAAAAGACCCCAACACGGGCAACACTGTGGCCAAGGTGAGCGCAGTGATTTGGGCCAACATGTTTCAAGAAATCAGCTTCAACTTCACGCAGGTCACAGGGCAAACTTTCACCAGTGGCATGAAAGTGATGGTGCAGGTGAGTGCCAATTTTCACGAGCAATATGGGCTCAAAGTGATGATTCACGCCATCAATCCCGAGTTCACCTTGGGCGACATGGCACGCCGTCGCATCGAGATTATCAACCGCCTCACCAGCGAGGGCATCATTGACATGAACAAAGAAGTGCCCTTTGCCACCCTGCCACAGCGCATTGCCGTGATTTCGTCGCAAGGGGCGGCAGGATATGGCGACTTCATGAACCAACTGGAGAGCAACCCCTATGGCATCAAGTTCTACACCTGCCTGTTTGGAGCCACCATGCAAGGAGCAAGCACCGCCCCCTCGATTATTGAGGCTTTAAACTGCATTGCCGAGCACGAAGAACTGTTTGACTGCGTGGTCATCATCAGGGGCGGTGGCTCAACAACCGACCTCAATTGGTTTGACAACTATGAACTGGCCGCCAACATTGCCCAGTTCCCCCTGCCCGTCATCACCGGCATAGGGCACGAGCGCGACATCACCGTGCTCGACTATGTGGCCAAGTTGAGGGTGAAAACCCCCACAGCGGCTGCCGAATTTTTCATTCAGCAGGGAGCTGCAGCTCTCGCCAATCTCAACAAGTTGAGCAACGCCATTGCCGACGCAGCCAAAGAGGCCATTACATGGGCACAAGAGCAACTGGCCTACTATAGCAGCCAAATTCCCATGCTCGCCAACCACATGCTCGAAACCCACCGCTTGAAGCTGCAACACTACATGGCCACCCTACCCATGCAGGCACAAGCTCGCATTGTGGCCGAGCGCAACTTGCTCGCTCGCCACATCGACTCAATTAAAAACTCAACGGCACAGGCCATGCTCAAAGAGCAGATGCGCATCAAGAACCTCGACGACAAGGTGCAACTGCTATCGCCACGCAACATCTTGAACCGCGGCTACTCGCTCACCATGGCAGGCGGACACGTCGTGACCGATGGCTCACAACTCAAGAGTGGCGACATCATCACCACTCATTTCAAGAATGGCAAAGTGAAATCGGTGGTGAGCAACTCTATCACCCAAACGAATCAATAAAAAAATCAAGATATGGAAGACGAAATTGCAAAACTCAGCTATTCACAGGCAGTGAACGAACTTGAAGAAATTGTGAAAAAAATGCAGAGTCCAGATTGCTCAATCGACAATTTGGGCGAATACACGGCTCGATCACTCAAATTGTTGCAGGTGTGCAAAACCAAGCTCACCACAACCGATCAAGAGCTCAAAAAAATTCTTGCCGAGCTCGAATCATAGCCACAAGCCCATTTTTATTGAGCAGGAAGTGCCCTGTGTAGCGCCGATACATGCATCGGCTACATTTCTTCTCCCCTATGTGTATTGACGTTTTGAAGGCAGTGAGGAAGACGATGCATGCATCGTCCCTACATCGCTCATATACAAGCATTTGTGTCTGGAACAGAAAATCCTATAAAATTGCCATCTAAACATTTCAAGCAATTCATAATAGAGATGATGCACAATGCGTGCATCATCTTTTTTATTGGGCATTGGTGGTGAGCAGGGCTACAGCGTGGGCCGAGATGCCTTCTTCACGCCCTGTGAAGCCGAGTTGCTCGGTGGTGGTGGCCTTGATGCTCACCTGCGCTAAATCACATTCAAGGCAACTTGCCAGTTGCTCCTGCATGGCAGGAATGTGAGGGTTGAGCTTGGGGCGTTCGGCACAGATGGTGATGTCGCAGTTGCCCAACTGATAGCCCTGCTCATCGAGCAGTCGCTTCACCTCACGCAACAATTTGCGGCTGTCGATGCCCTTGTAGCGAGGGTCGGTATCGGGGAAATGGTAGCCAATGTCACGCAGGCAGGCTGCACCCAGCAGAGCATCACACAAGGCATGAATCACCACATCGGCATCGCTATGCCCCAGCAAGCCCAGCGAGTGCTCGATTTTCACCCCTCCCAGCCACAAGTCGCGATTGGGCACAAGGCGGTGAACGTCAAATCCCATTCCAATTCTGAACTTCATAGTAACGTGTGTTTGGTGTGTTGGTGTGTTTTTTTTAACCCAAATCGGTCATTAGGTTTCTTTGTTTTTGTCAAATTATTTTG
>CAMYCE010000105.1 GCA_947254205.1 uncultured Prevotellaceae bacterium | reverse complement strand
GGAAAAGCCTAAGATATTTTCTTATTGCGACCTAATGACCGATTGGGGTTAAAAACACTTTGTTAAAAACTAAAAGTGAGATGAGCCAAGAAATTGGTGCCAGCCATGGGATAGAAGCGGGCATCGCTCGACAACACGGGTTGAGCTGTAGTCTTGTTGCCACCGGCATAGAGGGCACACGTCTGGCTATAACCATTGGTTTCATACTTGGCATTAAACAGGTTGTAGACCGTGCAACCCAGTGTGAGTGCCTTGATGCCACGCAACTTGAAGGTGTAGCTTGCATTGAGATGGCTCACAAAGTAGGGGTCGAGGCTGTCGTCCTTGTTCTCAAAATTGTCGAGATATTGGCGGCTCACATATTGTGACGTGAATTGTGCCTGCCACCCCTTGTGGCTAAAGCCCAAAATGCTATTGCCAATCAATGAAGGCGAGAATGCAATGGTGGTTGAGCTGCGCTCAATAGCCGTTTGGGTGTACATCTCGTCCCAAGTTTCGGCATTATAGTCGCTCACATAGCCCACATAGTTCTTGATTTGGTTGCGACTCAAAGTTCCATTCAGGTCCCAACGCAACCAATCGGTGATTTTAACGCCGGCAGTGAGTTCCACACCCATGCGATAGCTGTTGGGCACATTCTCGGCCATGGCTTCACCAATCTCGTTGAGCTTGCCGTTGAGCACAAGTTGGTCTTTATAGTTCATGTAATAGAAATTCACACCGGCAGTGAAACGCTCACCGGCAAACTTGTAGCCCAACTCATAGTCGAGCATGCGTTCGCTTTTGGGATTCACATTAAACAAGCCGTCGGTGTAGTTGTTGCGTGTGGGTTCTTTGTGAGCCACTGCTATTGAGGCATAGGTAGCATGATGGCTATTGATGTTGTAGAAAAGTCCGGCTTTGGGATTGAAAAAGTTGAACGAGTCGTCAACCTTGAGCACCTGCATGTGGCCAGGAGTGGCAGTCCAGTCCCAGTTGTCGTTTTCACCATCGATGGTGTAGGTCACACGACGATATTGAAGGTCGGCATAGGCACTAAGCCCATTCACAATTTCATAGTTGCCTTTGAGATAAACATTCAGGTCGTTTTTGTGGCTCTTGTTGCGATAATACTCATGATTGGGGTCGAGCTCACCCACATAGTTTTTCACCCACAACACTTGGCCATAGTGGCTGTTGACATAATGGTTGTAGCCACCTCCAAAAGTAGCAGTGAAACGCTCGGGAGCAGTGTAGCGCAACGAGAACACACCGCCACCAAAACCACTATCCACAATCTTGCGGCGAATGAGGTTGCTCTTCTTCACCTTGGTCTCACCCAGCATGAAGGGTTGGAGCGCATATTCCTTGAGTGTGCGCTTGTTTTTATACTCCTCATAGTAGCCATAGCCGTCGGTGTAGTGCCCTGCCACATTCATGTGCCACAGGCTATTGAAGTTGTGTTCCCAAATGAGTTGAAAATTAAACTGGTCGTAGTAGTCGTTTTGATTCTTGTAGAAGCCCACAACCTTGTTCTCATCGTTCTTGATTTCGCCATTGGGATTATAGGTGCGATTGGCTTTGAGTTGCTTGCGACTGATGCCGTCCCAAGCATGATAGGTGCGTTCACGCCCACCAAAACTGATGAAACGCACCGAGCCTGCATTGTAGAAATAGCCCGATTGCCCAAAGTAGCTCCACATTTTGGTGGCAGCACGATCGCGATAGCCATCGCTACCAATGTGTGAAAGTGTGCCATCGAGCACCCAATGGCCCTGTTGCAGACCTGTGCCAAACTTCACCGTCTGCTTGTTGGTGTTGAACGAGCCATAGCTACCCACAAACTCGGCACCGGGCGTCATACCAAAACTTTGAGTGCGCATGTTGATCGAAGCTCCAAATGCTCCAGCACCATTGGTCGATGTGCCTGCACCTCGCTGCACTTGAATGTCGTGCACATTGCTGGCAAAGTCGGGCATATCGACCCAAAACAAAGCCTGACTCTCGGCATCATTCATGGGAATATCGTTGGTGGTGACATTGATGCGAGTGGCATCGGTGCCACGCACTCTAATCGAGGTGTAGCCCACACCACAACCTGCATCGCTCGTGGTGAGCACCGATGGGGTTGACGCCAGCAAGAAAGGAATGTCTTGCCCATGGTTCACTTGTTTTAAACGCTGTTTTGAAACTTCGGTAAATGCCACTGGTGTGTGTGCTGTGGCACGAGTGCCCAGCACTTCCACATTTTGAAGTTCCACCACTCGAGCAGTGTCGAGCTTGCCCTGTGTGGGGGCTGCAAGCACTGTGCAACCAACGCCCGCCAGGGCGACAGTCATGAAAAAAGTCTTGTTCATTGTTTATAAGTTTTTTGTTCTCTCCGCCGGCATTGTCCGGTTCAGATCCTATGGGTATGTTCTCAGCCCTCGGTCAGGGCACCCCAAACTCATTGAATCGCTGGCAAAGTTAATAAACGTAAAACTTCTATGCAAGCAAAAAAACAAAAATCCTCCCTGCACACAAGAGTACAAAGGAGGATTGGTAGAAATTTATTATTCCATTGCTATGGCTGTGGCATCAAGCCAATGATTGCGGTTGCGTCGCTCACATTCACCACACCATCGCCCCACACGTCGGGAGAACCGGGCAAGTCTCCTGCCGATTGAAGTTGCAAGATGATGTTGACAACATTTTTCACATCGGCATCATCAACCTTGCCATCGCCATTCACATCGCCCACAAGAGGCACAAGGCCTTGGTCGGTGAAAACCGACAGTGGGCGCACTTGCCACCCATTTTCGCCTGCAGACGTTGCAGTTTTCATCACCTGTGCCAAGAAGCGATAGCTGTGACCGTCAATCAAGCCAAGCGAATCGGCCTTAGCCCCCAACAAGTCAACTTCAAAACTGCCTTGCAACCACACCACTTTGCCCAAGTGGCGCGAATAGTGGCGCGATGCAACCGTCATGCAACCACTTTGAGCATTCCACATGGCCGAGTCGATCACTGCAATCTCCATAGCCTTGGGACGCACAAAGAAATAGTTGAGTGCCTCGTTTTGAGGCATGCCCGGTTGCAATTGCGTGCCATAGAAATTGGCAGGCAGGAATGTGTTGGGCTGATACCTCAAGGTTGTATCGGGCATCGTTGTGAGCGAGTCTATTGCCACTACACTGGGATTGAACTTGCTCTCAAGTTTTGCCACAAAAGCATCTAAATAACGGCCCTGATAACTCTTGATGGCTTCATCGTTGAGAGGCTTGGACAACTGCACCTGCACCCAGTTGCTCTGGTCATAGCTGGGACGTTGTGGAGTGAGATAGGCTGTATGAGTCTTGATATAGTCGACCTCACCTTTCTCTATCACATCGGGGGATTGAAACTTGTTGGCATCTTTGGCAACGAGCCTTTTTCCATCGGGCGAAACATACACACACAGCAGGTTTCCACCGGGCAAGCCATAGTTGTGCCCCACGCGATATAGGTCGCTGGACAAGAGGAGGTGTAGCGAATCGGTGCGCAAAAGCTCTCCATGATCTTGCAAGCCCGTGAGCGGATAGGCTACCCAAGCTGTATCCCCCTCAACAACTTCACGACGCACGAGAGCCAGCACACTATACACATGCCGGTCGACAAGAAGAGGTGGCACTGTGTCATAGATTGAGAAGTTGGCTCTAAACTCGCCTTTCAAGTTGTGAAGACTCTCTTGACGCTCCACAAGCGTGTCGCCCATCATGACAGAATCGGTGAATGTGGGCACTTCAAACATTTGTTTCTTCGCATTCCACATGATGCCGGCAAGCGTGTCGACCTCCATGGGCTTGGGACGCATGAAGAAATAATCGACACTATCGGGGGTGTGCAATCCCTGCACACGTTGCGAGCCATAGAAATGAGGAGCCGACAACACATTAAGCTGCAATGCAGTGGCTTGGGCAGGCACGGGCATGCGTGTTGCCACGAGTTGCGGATTATCTTTTGCCACAAGTGTGCCTTCAACGCCTGTGAGCTTGTGCCCCACATAGTGTGCTATCGCTGCAGTGTCGATAGCACCGGGCAATGCTATTGCAAGCCAGTTGCATTGATTGCGGTGCAGTGCCTTGCCGTGTTGTTGCAAGTCGTAGTCGACCTGCCCCTCGACAATCACATCGGGAGCGATGCTGTGATTATTGTCGCTCACATAGAGGGTTTTCCTGTCATGCGACACATGGGCACAAATGAGGCTACTGTCAATGACACGATAATGCTTCTCAAGTGCAAAGGTTGAGTCTTTGAGCATCACTGCCAGTGAATCGTAGCGATAAATTTCACCCTCCAGTTTTTGAAGCCCCGATAGCGGGAACACAACGCTCTCCCAACTCTCGGTTTCACCATCATGGGCAAGCACCTTGCGACGATCGACCATTGCTAAAAACCGATAAATGCCACCATCAATCAAAGCAGGAATTGAATCGCCCTCATATAATTCAAAATTGGGTTTAAAAGCACCTCTAAGGCCTCTTGTTGCTATCTTCACGCCATCAACAACCATAGAGTCGGCTTGGGTGGGAGTTTCAAACATGCCATTCTTTTCATTCCACACCACATAGTTGAATGTGGCTATTTCCTTAGGTTTGGGAGTGACAAAGAAATAATCGACACTATCCTTGCCACTTGCAAGAGCCACACGTTGATTGCCATGCAGGTTGGCTGCCACAAAGGCATTGGGAGTCCAGTTGCAAGACTCTGCCATAGCAATAGGGAGTTGCTTAGCTTCAAGCACGGGATTTTGCTTCGACAGTAGCTTGCCTTGCACACGATTCAGCCTATGCCCTTGATAGAGCTTGCGAGCCTCTCCATCAAGAGCAGTGGGCAATTTAATTTCCAGCCAATTGCTTTGGTCGTGTTGGGCATCTTTGCCCATGAGAGGGGTGAGTGACTTGATATAGTCGACTTCACCCTGAGCCGGCCTATTGGGGTGGGAGAAACCATTGCTGTCTTTGACATAAAGAGTTTTACCATCGGGCGAAACATACACACATTGCAATGAGCCACTCACAATGCGACAAGAATCGCCATCATGAATAGAGTCATTGCTCAGAATTGTGGCTAACGAGTGGGGGAAAGCATGAGCAGATATTCCTCCCAAAGCATTCACCTTGCCACAGCCATAGCGCACGCCACCAGCCTTCACAAAGTCGTCGACAATGGCACTCGCTCGCATAGCAGCCTTCACCGAGTCGACTGTCCAATCGGGGTGGGCCTGCAACCATGTTGCCACAATGCCTGCCACACAAGGGGTAGCCATTGATGTGCCACATTGCCTGCCCCAATAGTTGACACGGCCTGTTGTGGGATTTTTTTGGCTATAGGTATTGATGACATGAGAGGGTTTTGCAAAGCTTGAGTAACTGTTAATGGCACCCACCACAAAATTTCCGGGAGCTATCACAAAGGGTTGCGGCACACCATTCAAGCCGATGCCAAAGCTCGAGAAACTGGCAATTTCGCCCAAGCGAGTATTCTCGCGATAGGGTTTGCCTGCAAGCGTGGTCATTTGATTTTTTGAGGTGTAGGCACCCACTGAAATTACACTTTTGGCAGTGCAATCGTCGCTAATCGAGCAAGAGTCGTTGCCAGCAATAAAGCCATAAGGGCCAATAGAATCGGCTGGCAAGAACTCGGCATTGATTTGCCCCAAGCCATAGATCATGGTGCCTGCAGGGGCATAATACAGGAGAATGAGTTTATAATGCTTACCCGGAGTGGCATCGGTGACAGTGGCCTCGGTATTCAGTTCATACCGACCATTGACGGGGGTGGACCATGTGGCCAATCGTCCTTCAAAATATTTTGACAACTTGCGGTCGTAGCTGGTGTAGTTGACATATTTTTTGCCCCCATAATACACCTTATATTTTTTCATCACCTGTGTTTGATACACGACCGAGTCGGTTTCGGGGTCAAGCACCACATATTGCACCCCAAAAGGGGTGAGATCTTTGCCATAGGTCCAAAGCGAAACCCCATAGCCATCTGTCTTGTTGAAAGTGCGGGGCATGAGTCCAAATTGCAACTCGGTGGAGCCGGTGTTGGTGCACAAGTGCTTGAAATCGCAATTAATGCCAGCATGATTGCCCGCCGAGAGGCAAAACACTGCCCCACGATAGCCTGTGGCATCGTCGGGAGCACTCAACTGGTCGAAAACTTGGCACAAATAGGACGAACCATCGCGAGGACCAATCGACGCTCCAGCACTCATGCTAATCACACAACGCTTGCCCACACTGCGCGCATAGTCGGTGATATATTTAGCTGCATTGGCAACTGCCACTTGATTCTTGAATTCGTAGCCCTTGGGGGCGAGTGAGCACACCACAATATCAGCGCCCGGAGCCATGCCACCATAGGGGCCTACACGAGTGCCAGCCGCAATGCTCAAGGTGTGAGATCCATGAAAATTGCCCTTGAGGTCGGAAGTGAGGAGGTAGACTGCCGCCGAGTCGAAATGCTCGCCGGGCAACTTGGTGACTCCATCGCTCAAGAAGATAGAAGATGAGGCAACACCTTTGGTTGAAGTGCCATTGGGATAATACACGCGCTTGATGCGAGTGTGGCCCTCCTTGTCGAGAAAAGCCATGTGGTTGTAGTCAAAACCAACATCAATGATGCCGAGCACCACTCCCCTGCCATCGTAGGTAGTGTCGAAGCCATAGTCTTGACCTGCCTGCAACAAGTCGGCATGGGTGACCGAGCGCATCGAGTCGGTGGCTTGCTGCATAGCTTGCCCCATGTCGATTTCTACCACCTCGTCGAGTCGTGCCACTTGCTCAATAGCAAGCGCGGGGATTGAAGCAGTGACAAAGTTGCCAAAACGGGCATACACTTTCACGCCTGCTGCCTGCAAAGCAGCAGTAGAATTTCCCTTCAGCTTAATAAAGGCGTCAACTTGGTCGAGCGATTGCCCACGACCCTTGTTCGATAGCAAAGCCTTGCCATCTGTCAAGTTGTGCCGTGCTTCTTCTAATTGTGTGAGAAAAGCTTGTGTGCTAATCGACAATTTGCTATCATAGGCAAATATATAACACGATGCCAGCACACTCCAAAAAAGTGCAAAAGCTACTCGTTTCATGAAAAATCTTCTTTGTTACAAACTACAAAGAAAACACAAAAAGCCAAATTAGCCAAGCAAATCGTCCAAAACTCAATGCCCAAATACACATAAAATGAAAGCCTCGATAACAAATCAACTGTTATCAAGGCTTTTTAAAATTGTGAAGTGGGCGTTGACGGATTCGAACCGCCGACCCTCTGCTTGTAAGGCAGATGC
>CAMYCE010000104.1 GCA_947254205.1 uncultured Prevotellaceae bacterium | reverse complement strand
ATGACAAAGGCAAGGAAAAGCCTAAGATATTTTCTTATTGCGACCTAATGACCGTTTTGGGTTTATTGCCTCCATTGTAATTCCATTGTTTTATCCCTCTTAAAACAAAAAGAGGAAAGACTTTCGCCTCTCCTCTCTGTGGTCTTTTGGAGGTGTGTTTACCAGAGTGCAACTTTGCCCATTGCTCCTAAGTCAAGAGTGGCAGTAGTAACTCCCAGTGCGCGGAAAACTTTGCTTATGGTGGGGAGGGTTATAACGCTCTTTCCCTTTTCAAGTCTGGAGATTTGCGCTCTTTGTACACCTATCCTCTCCCCTAATTGCTCTTGGGTGAGGTGCTGCGCTTGTCTGGCCTTTTTGATTGCCTCTCCTACATAATAGGCGTGGAGTTCCTCTTTGAGTTGTGCCTCCATCTGGTCTCTCTCTGGAGTCCCTACTTCTCCCCATACTTCGTTAACAATATCGCTAAGAGGGGTTAAATTCATCTGTGCCATATCTCTTATTTTTGCTTGTTGTCAAAATATTGTTTCCTTATCTCCTCCGCTTTGTGAATCTCTTTACTTGGAGTCTTTTGAGTTTTCTTTATAATGCCGTGCGTGGCTATTACTAAAGTTTCCTGCTCGGTATCCCAGAAAGAGAAAAGGCGGTAACAGATCCCATTAAACAGTGTTCTAAACTCCCAGATATTTGTATCACCCAGTTTCTTGAAAAGTTCCTTATCCATCTCCCCTCCCTCAACTTTAAGGAGGTTGTAGGTAACTTTCTTTCGTGCCTTTTCTGGAAGTGTGCAGACAAAGTCTCTGGCCTCATCCATCAATACTACTGTAAGTTTCTTTCCGTCCATTGGTCTCTGTTTTTATAACACTACAAAGTTAGTAAATTGTTTCCATACTATGAAACATTTAACAAATAAATTTCCCACCGGTGCGGAGGTAGGTCTTTCTCTCCTACGCGCTAAGACCCTTCAGACTACTCTCCTGCCAGACCTCACCCTTTGAACTACCTAAAAAAAGAGGGGAAAATGCGCCTTAGTGCAAATTTTTCTCTCTTTATAGTCTTTATGGGCACAATCTGCGTTTAAGCCTACCTATGCGCCAATTCTTTACCCCCTCAATCTTTTCTTTCACCTCGGCAATCTTGTTTGCCCAGTTGGCAGAACTGCTCCTGTCCGGACTGGTAATACTCAACCAGTCTTCAAGCACAGAACTTACCATATAATTGTGGATATACTGTTTAAGGCAGTTGTAGGTTGTCTTAGAGAAGTCTTCAGGAACTTTCAATCTCATGTTATACCTGTCGGTATATTTGAGAGTGTCATCTTCTCTCGTCCCCTCTACAAGGTCTTGCCGGGTGTAGGGCAACAGCATCTCCACGCATTCAGCAAAAGATTGGTCCAATATGCGTGTCACCCTATTTAGGTTGCCATCTTGCACGATGTCCTGTATTTGGTGGCGTGCATGTCCGTCGGGGTCTCTATCGTCTTGTGCAAGCACATCTCCCTCTACCCACGCAGGGGTGTCGATGCTGTCAAGTAGTTCCGAGCGCAAGAAACCCATATAGACAACCTTGAACTTGTCGCAGTTTCTGCCATCTCCGCAATTCCCATTGATGTCACAATAGCTTTTATCCATGTGTGCGTTTTGTTTATGCGCCTAAAGGTGCTTGCCGTTTGGGGCGAATACGTTTGTTAATGGCTTGTTTCACGTGTTGCAGGCTCTTGCCGGCAAGGGCAAAATATGTTTCTGACTCATTAGGTGCCGTGGTGTTAAACCACTTTGCGATTGCGCTGTTCACAATATAGTCGTGCATCGACGATACGATGCCTTGTTTGGTTGCAAAGTTGAAGTTGGCAGGTACAATGAGGTTGAACACAATTTTATCATTCTCACTCATCAGCTTATCCGACAAGTCGGTATTATTGTCGTTAAGGTACTCATTGAGTGCAATGCGCAAGTCGCCTACAGCCCCTTGAATGGACCGCAATATGTGGTTCATGCTCCACTCGTCTTCACTGGCAGTCATGTGCGCTACCTGCTCATCATTCCCACCCTCTGCATCTGTGTGCTTGCTTTTGGCAGTGAGGTCTGTTCCGTTCATGATGTCAAACGTCAGTTCGCTCACATGCAGGGTTATGTTCAATGTCTTTTGTGCCATATATTGTTATTGCTTTTAGAATATTCTACTTCTTGTGGGTCTCTTCCTGTAAAACAACTTGCTCTTGGCATCGGCAAGATATACGCTTGCCATGCGCTTGTAGTCGTTAATTTCCTCCTTGTTGGTGAGCAATGACCACTTGCCCACAATCTCATTGACAATGTAGCTCCGCAAGCTCTTATTGATAGTGTCTTTTAGCTCCATGTCAAAGGCTTTTGGCATATCCAATAGTACGGTAAAACCGTCTATGTTAATAGGGCCTGCTATGAATGGGCGCAATAGGCATGCCACTTCCGAACACGCCTCCTGCCAAAACCTTTCAAGCATTTCATTGTCGGCATCGGTCGTGAAGATACGCTCATATGCTCCGGTGTCTTGCTTGTCGTCTTTCTTTTTACCTATGTAGCTGGTTGTCTTGGCTACTTCTTCAAGTACGCCTGCCTTGTCGATATTGATTGTGAATGTTGTCATACTTCGCAAATATAGCCGGCACGGGTATTTCCATTCCTTTATCTGTTTACTGAAAAGAAAAAACCGCCTGCTCTCACGAGTGGGCGGAAAAATAGTATTACACTTTAAACCTATAAAAACATTAAAACAATTATGTGAAAAAAAAAGTACTATAAAAAACCTCTTTTGCGTGCCCACAAAACGGCTTTAACTCCGCCTGCAAGCACCACGACACCGCCTATCCATGCCAGCCATTTTTGCCACCAATGTTGGCGATATTTTACCACCTCTTTAGTGACCTGAACCTGCTTCACTTGCGTTATCGTGTCTGTTGTAAAGATAGGCATTTCTTTGATGATACGCAAGGTGTCAATGTGGTATTTCCAGCGATAGGCAGTGTGCCATTTCTCGCTGTAAATGGTGTCGCCCTTTTGGTGGATAAATACACTATCCTTGAGATAGACGCTGTCCCTTTTGAGCTGATAGCGTGTGAGTGTGTCGTGCACTTCAATAGGCACATGACGCACCTTTTCAACCTCGATGTACCTCGTCTTGCAACCGCTCAACAGCATCAGCAACACCAGCATGAGCACCGCCATTCCTGCCAGCAATGCAACGGCTATCGCACTGCCGTTGCCCTCGTTATTTTCGTTTTGTCGTTCCATGTTTTTTTGCTATATTTGTGATGTAGATTGATTCAGGATATTCTTTCATTTTTTAAAAACGTAGACTTTTCATAGAGATTAACACAACAGGGCTTTTGCGTGATGCAAAGGCTCTTTTTTGCTACACAATCTCAATCGTGATTTTCTCACAGCTCTTTTGAGCAGGGATAAAAACGTTATCCATCAACCGCTCCCAAGTAGCTACTGAGTTCACCACTCCGCCTTTCACCTTGTTCTCGCCCACTATCAAGCACCCTGCCGAGCTGTTTGCGCTCCGTCCCGGGTGTATCAAAATGCCCTCGAAGTGTGCCACATTCATCAAGCGTGGCATGTAGCCATTGTACCGCTTTGCGTATGGGTATTTCGCATAGTTGGTGAATTTGGGGCTTTGCACATGCATGGTGATGCGATATGTGCCGTAGGGGATAGCTGTCTGCCCCCAAATCTTCTGTTCTCCGTTGTCGAATTTGCCGTTCTTGTTCAAGTCCCTCACGGCGTCCTCTACAACGTCACACAGCCACTGCCACTTGCCGTTTACATTTTGCTCCAGCTTGCCTATCGTGTAGGTGGGGCGCAGGGCTGTTCTGCGTAATCTTAACTCAATCATTTGTATTTTTCTTTTGCTTGTTCTTCAGACAAATATTGCTGAAATAACTCGGGATATTTTGTGAGGTCTCCGTGTGCTTCTGCGAGTTTGGCGACAACCCTCGCGAGTTCTATAACGTCACCTTTGGTCTTTTTGTCGGCTTTCTCGAAAACACTTTTAATCTCAATGCCACATATACCGAGCGCACCCCCAAAAGTGAAGAACGGGAAAACAGGTAGCCAGTTCACGGCATAGAAGCATGAAAGATAGTGAAAAGACAGCATCAAAGGCACGTCGGCAATGGTGAGGGCGAAAAGCAAATTGTAGTATCGCACGGCTTTGTCAACCGTTCTGCGATAGCCCTTTGAACCGCTATAATCGCCCCTTATTTTTGCCTTTCGCACACCGCTAACCAAATCAACGATAATTGCCAAAAACACAACTCCGTAGAAAGTAGCTAAGCATACGCTCAAAAAAAGTAATTGATAATCGTTCATTTTGATATATTTTAGTAAATTTTGCCTTGCAGTGTGCGTATTGTGGAATTAAGGGCTTGTACCTCGCTTTGCGTCAATGCCTTATTGAGCACCATTACCATGTTGAAGTGATAATTTGGCGTCCAATCTGAGCTAAGATTGGCTCCAAGCGTCAAATACCGATTTCGGTCATTGCTACCATAGGCGGTGTTATGGTCTCTCAATGCGCCATCTCCATATATGCTCAAGTTATTTGACGCATTAGACACAATAATCAACTTGTCTCGACCTTTCGGCAACTTCGCAAATGGCACGCCATACATGTTAAAAAATGGACCACCTGTCCAGCCTGTCATGCGCATGTATGTACCGCTATCCATGTCGGAAGTGGTATTATAGCTCACGAATACGGGACCTTTGTCACTGCTCGCAGGCGATGGCTGTCCGAATACCAACGTCACGCTTTTATCGGCGTTAAATTGAGAAGCATAGTCGGGGATAGGCAACAAAATACCCGCACCATTCTTACCCTTGCCTCCAGTTGCGCCCATCAACCATAAACCTTTGTTATAACCGACATTGTTCGGAATGGTCAGCACGCCTCCCTTAATGCCATAGGCGCAAGCCTTTGAGCTTCCAAACATGGGATACCAACACACGATATTGCCAAGCAATCCTGCTTTTCCAAGAGCTCTATATGCATTAACAAACGCTCGCTTGTTATCGTCGCTCAGAGTGACACCAACAGAACCTATACTTCTGAAATAGCTTGCTAATTCATACGGTATGTACTTGTAGGTGGTGTCTGTGTAGCTTAACTTCTGCATAGTACTTCCGTCCCAATAGTGCATCGCCTTTGAGCTGGTATCATAGTACAACTGCCCGACCTTACAATCAATCTTCTTGCCACTAAACACAGTAATGTTGCGGATAAAGTTATCTCCATACACCCAAAACAAGCCTTTAGCGCCAAAAGAAAAGTAGGGTTTGTTCTTGAACGTCACTATAACCGTTCCACCGCTTGATTTAGAGCACTCGGCTTTTATCTTCTTGAAGATTTTACCGAGTGCTGTTCTGTCTATCTTGTAACTTCCCATATGTGACGGTTTGTTTAAGCGGTTGTCCAAATCGTGTCGATGTCATCGTTGGACAACACATCAAGCCCCATGTCTACATCTTCAAGCGTGCCGAGAACTTCCCATTGTGGAGTTGTGCTGTCGTTGTGCACAGTGCTCATGTCGATGTACTCCTTGTTCATGTTCTTGCCACCAGCCTTTCCGCTTGGCATGAGGTAGATAACGCCTGCCGTGTCCTTGCTTGTAGTGGGCAGTGAGGTTACTTTTTTGAACTGGACAGAAGTCAAGGCCTCAATCTTCGATTTAAGCGTTTGGGAAAGCTCGTTATTCTTTTGAATTGCCGTTTGCAATTCTGTCACATCTGATTGGGTGGCTAAAGACACAATCTCATAGTAAACCTCCTCTTTGGTTATACGGAGAACATACAATTCCTTACCCCTTTCATTGTAGGAAATTGCCGTTTCGAATATGGTGCTCAGGCCGTCACGGCGACCATTGTAGATCGGGATAAAGATACTTCCGTTGCTTTTATTGAAAAACAACGTCAACTTTTTATCATCACTGAGGTTGAAGTTGCTTCCAGCCTCTCCGACCCAAGCGCAATGTGCAATAGTTTCTCCTTTAATTAGTAACCTTTTGTGTTGAAACACTGCCACTTCAACCTTACCTCCCAGCTCCTCTTTCAACGCTTCGAGCTTCTCCTTGATTGCCTTTTGCGTGGGCGCGCCGTCGGTAGCCGTGCCCTCGACGCTGTCAAACAACTTGGTCAAGCCCAATGCGCTTGCCGTGCCTTTCTGGTAGGTCGTGTCTTGATAGTTAAAACTGCCCTGCGCGCCGTCAGCCTTGGTGTAGCTGATTGTATTGTTGCCCGACCCTGCTATCGCCTTGATAGCTTCCGATTTTCTTGGGAAAGTGGCTTTAATCAAGCTCACCAGTTTCACTACTCCGTTGTTGTCTAAAAATTTGTTTGCCATTTTGATTATTGTTAGTTCTGTTTGTTTATAATTTGTTCCAATATCTCTCTATCTCTTGATTGGTGATAATTTCTACAGCAAGAGGGTCGCCCGGGTCTCCTTTTGGACCGGGGTCGCCCTTATCGCCTTTTTCTCCCTTGATGTAAGGCAATATCGCTTCCGCCTGCACAATAAGGTTGGCAGTGTCGATATTCTTCCCTGTCAGCACAATATCAAGTTCCTTGTTCACTACAAGGCGTTGCGCTTCGTCCTCAAACTTCTCATCGGGGGTGTCAACGATAATTTTACATCGCAACAGCCCGGCCGAAAGTTCGTATTTGTCAAAGTAGACTTCGGCCGAGTAATCATCACCCACGATTTTCATGTTTTTCAGCTTGCTATTGACCCGCCCTGCTTCATAGGTGCTCGACCCGTCGGTGTGGAATATGAGCCTAAAATCAATCGTAGGGTCTTTGAGAATGTCAAGTGGTGCACCCTCGTAATCAAAAAGCTTCATGCGCAACGTGAAGTCGCTCTCCATGTTTACATATTTCATCGTGCAAGTATTGTGTTTGTGTTACTCCAATAAGAGATTAATCACAAAACACACGGCAAGGCCAACAACTAAGGCGACTATCACCTCGCCTGCCTTGAATATGCTTTGCCGTGTGTAATCTCTCATTTTTACATTTTAATTTTGGTAAGCGTGTTGCCGTCATAGCTGATATAGGCGCAATTGTCCGCCTTGCAGATAAAAATCACGCTTTTGCGTGGTTTGTTATTGCCCCCCTCGCAATATGAACCACTGACAAACCCCTCGGCAGTATTGCCGTTGTTGGTGTAGCCACCATTCGGGGTTTGGTAGGCAAATTGGTTCAAGTCGGAGCAATAAACAAAATTTCCATCAGTCCCATTATAGGATATCATTTTTGGCGATACTCCCGAAACAAATTTCTCAAAAGTGAGCACACTCGGCCTTTTGTAG
>CAMYCE010000103.1 GCA_947254205.1 uncultured Prevotellaceae bacterium | reverse complement strand
CATCGACACCGAGTTGAACACCTGCATCGATAGCGATGACTGGATGCCCGACGATGCTGTGCAAAAAATTGTTGATTTTTGGGGCAAAAATGGGAGCGACAACTATGCGGGCATTGTGGCACTCGACCAAACAGCCGATGGCATGATAATAGGCACTCGCTTTAGCCCCCACATGCATGAAACCACCTTGCAGGGATTTTATGAAGCAGGTGGGCGAGGCGACAAGAAATTGGTGTATCGCACGTCGGTGATTAAAGCCTATCCCGAATATCCATTGTTTCAGGGTGAGCGTTATGTGGGACTTGCCTATAAATACATGCTCATTGATTGCGACTACAAGTTGCTCACTCTCAACGAGCCACTGGTCACGGTCGAGTATCAGCCCGATGGCTCGAGCTACAGCATGTATGGGCAATATTGGCGCAACCCTCGTGGTTTTGCTTTTTTTCGCAAAACCGAGATGCTGTGCACCCGCAGTTTCAAGCGCAAGTTCATGGTGTGCATTCACTATGTGTCGAGCTCGATTAGAGCACGCAACAAGGTCTTTTTGCGAGAAAGTCCTTGCAAGCTATTGACGCTACTGGCCATTCCGTTGGGCATAGGGCTATATTTCTATATCAAGCGCAAGGTGAAGCAACAAGCCCAAATGCAATTTAAGAGATAATAGTGTAGATTTTTATTGGAAATGAAGATATTGCATGTGATCACCTCGTTGCGAGTGGGTGGAGCCGAGCGGCTCATGGTTGATTTGTTGCCACGGTTGCGGGCACTTGGCCATGAGGTGGAGTTGCTTGTGTTTGATGGTGTTGACACCCCCTTTAAGCAAGCCCTTGCCGGACAAGGCATCACGATTCATGAATTGAGTGTGGGCGATAATGTGTATCACCCTAAGCACATTGCAAAATTGCGCCATTTTGTGAAAAACTATGATGTGATTCACACCCACAACACAGCCTGTCAACTCTTTGTGCCCATAGCCAAGGCTTTGACAAGGAGCCATGTGAAGCTCATCACAACCGAGCACAATGCCACCAATCGTCGACGTGGCAAGTGGTGGTGGAAACCTCTCGACCGCTTGATGTATCGCCAATATGACCGAGTGATATGTATAGCCAATCAGACACGCATCAACTTGGAACAGCATATTGGTGCAAACAGCAAAATTTGCACTGTTTATAATGGGGTAGATGTGGACCGTTTTTTAAACCCAATAAAAGACATTTCAAGCAATAGGCATTTTATAGTAGTGATGATAGCTGGTTTCAGGGAGCAAAAAGACCAAGATACCGCTATTAGAGCCATGAATGAGCTACCCGAGCAATATAGCTTGTGGCTGGTGGGCGATGGCGAGCGCAGACCTGCTCTTGAGGCTTTGATTGAGGAGTTAGACTTGGGCAAACGTGTGAAATTGCTTGGAGTGTGCCCCCATGTGCCACAACTCTTGCAGCAGTGCGATGTGGTGGTGCTGTCGTCGCATTGGGAGGGACTGTCGTTGTCAAGCATCGAGGGCATGGCGTCGGGGCGCCCCTTCATTGCCAGCGATGTCGATGGCTTGCATGAAATGGTGCAGGGCAGTGGTGTGCTCTTTGAGCATGGCGATGCCCAGGCTCTCGCAAGTGCTATTAGGCTCCTTTGCGAGAATCCCGCCAAATATGAGCAGGTGGCCCAAAAATGCCAAGCCAGAGCCAAGCAATTTGACATTGCTGTCATGGCAAAGCGTTATGTGCAAGTGTATCAAGAAATTGTGAGTTAAACGAGTGAGATACTTTTATTAATTGATGTGAACTACAGATAGTTGATGCCGAAGATTGTGCGAGTAACCACGGTGCCCACTTCGCTCGTGGCTTTTTGTAGCGGTTTGGCGAGTGAGTTGAGCCGAGAGGGCTATGAGGTGGTGGCGGTATCGTCGCCCGGGCAAGAGTTGGAGCAGTTTGCACGGCAAGAAGGGGTGCGAGCTGTGGCAGTGTCCATGGAGCGGCACATTTCGCTCTTGCGCGACCTGCGCTCGTTGTGGCGCATGATGAGCGTGTTGCGCCGTGAGCGACCTGCCATGGTGCACTCTATGACCCCCAAGGCCGGTCTCATTGCCATGATGGCGGCTTGGCTGTGTCGTGTGCCCGTGCGTGTGCACACGTTCACCGGGCTGGTGTGGCCCACTGCGACAGGCATGAAGCGTCGCATTCTCATGATCACCGACTGGCTCACCTGCGCCTGCGCCACCCACATTGTGCCCGAAGGCGAGGGAGTGAAAGCCGACTTGCTCAACCACCACATCACTCGCAAGCCTCTTGAGGTGCTGGGCCATGGCAATGTGCGTGGCATCGACCTCGATTATTACTATCACGCCACTTCCGAAGAAAAGGATAGCGACCTGTTTACCTTTGTGTTTGTGGGGCGCATTGTGCGCGACAAGGGTATGCACGAGCTTGCCGAAGCCATGCGCAGGCTTGCAGGGCGATGCCGGCTCATATTGGTGGGTGACCTCGAGCAAGACCTCGACCCCATTGATGAGGCCGATAAAGCCTTTTTTGAGACCTGTCCTCACATCGACATGGTGGGAGCGCAGGCCGATGTGCGCCCATTTTATGCTCGTGCTCATGCACTGGTGTTTCCCAGCTATCGCGAGGGTTTCCCCAATGTGGTGCTTGAGGCAGGAGCAATGGGGTTGCCCGGCATAGTGACCAACATCAACGGGTCGCGAGAAATCATCATTGATGGCAAGAATGGTGTGGTTGTGGAACCTGCCAATGCCCAAGCCCTCTATGAGGCAATGTTGCGATGGATCGAACACCCTGCCGAAGCCCATGCCATGGCTCGCCAAGCTCGCCCGCTCATAGCCTCGCGCTTTGAGCAAGGCTACGTGCGTCACTGCCTCAAAACCTTCTACCACCACATTTTAAATAGGCCCATGGATATGTCATGATGTGTCCCACTGATAGCACGGAATTTTGAGAAGCAGATTCACTTCAATATGTTAAAATCCGTGTAATCCGTGGGAAATAAAAAATATAATGATGACAGAAAATGAGTTAACTTACCAGATACGAGGAGCAATCTTTGAAGTTTACAATAATCTTGGTCCAGGATTACTTGAAAAGGTATATGAAGAAGTTCTCGCCTATGAGCTTCATAAACGAAACTTAAAGGTTGAACGGCAAAAGAAGATACCACTATGCTATGACGGGAAAAAATTGCAAGGAAATTTACGTCTTGATATATTGGTTGAAGATAGGGTTATAATAGAACTGAAATCAGTCGAAAAAGTGACGTATCTTTATCATTTGCAACTTCTTACTTACTTGAAACTAACATCGTTGCATCGTGGTATATTGGTGAATTTCAATACCGACAATATTCTTAAGTCTATTTGGACAAAAGTAAATGGTTGTCTTCCTCAATGAAATAATCCCACTGATAGCACGGAATTTTGAGAAGCCGATTCACTTCAATATGTTAAAATCCGTGTAATCTGTGGGAAATAAAAAATAAATTAGCTGATGGGGTATCGTGGATTTTGGAAACGGGTGATTGATGTGGTGGTGGCTGTGCTTGGGCTGGCCATGGTGGGCTGGCTACTACTGCTGGTGGCGGTGTGGTTGCGCTTTGCCAACAAAGGGGCTGGCGCATTTTTCTTGCAGGAACGCCCCGGGTGGCATGGCAAGATATTCAAGGTCATCAAGTTTAAAACCATGACCGATGAGTGCGACAGTGAGGGCCACTTGCTCCCCGATGAGAGGCGACTCACCTCTGTTGGGCGGTGGGTGCGCTCCACATCAATCGACGAGTTGCCACAGCTCATCAATGTGCTCAAGGGCGACATGTCGCTCATTGGTCCACGGCCCTTGCTGGTGCAATATTTGCCCCTTTATAGTGCCGAGCAGTCACGTCGCCACGATGTGCGCCCGGGCATCACAGGTTGGGCACAGTGCCATGGGCGCAATGCCATTTCATGGGCTCAAAAATTTGCGCTCGATGTGTGGTATGTCGACCACGTGTCGCTCGTTACCGACTTGAAAATAATCGTAATTACCCTATATAAAGTACTGAAACGAGAGGATATTTCTTCATCGACTTGTGACACAATGGAGGATTTTAATGGACACAATTAACAATTTTGAAGTTACTGATTTTCAAACTCCCTGTTTCATTTTTCATGAAAAAGAGTTTGAACGCAGTGTAGTGGGTTTTCGGCAGGCACTGGAGGAGGCCATGGGTAATGGCATTGTGGGCTATTCGGTGAAAACCAATTCATTGCCCTATATGCTCAGCATGGCAAAGTTGCTTAACTGCTATGCCGAGGTGGTTTCGGGCGACGAGTATGAGTTGGCACGAACTTGTGGCTTCTCGATTGATCACATCATCTATAATGGCCCCATGAAATCGAAATCAACTTTTTTGGAGGCTATTGCAGGTGGGGCAATTGTTAACATCGAAACCAAGCGCGAAATTGAATGGCTCAAGGAGTTGCCACAGCATCGGGTGCACGATGTGGGCATTAGATTGAGTGTGAATGTGTCGACAATATTTCCTGTCGATGCCATGAGTGATGACGACTACAGCAGGTTTGGTTTTTGTGATGAAACTGGCGAATTTGCTCATGCAGTGGAGTTGATTGCTTCAATTCCGCAAGTGCGCTTGGCGGGGTTGCACATTCATCGCACCACTCATTCTCGTCTCGTTGATTTTTATAGGCAGTTGGTGCAATATGCTGCCCGTGTTGCCAAAAAATATGATCTCCACTTAAACTATCTGGACGTGGGGGGAGGATATTTTGGAATCTTCGCCAATAAACCCACCTATCAAGACTATTGCAAGGCTCTTGCACAAGCATGCCAAGACAATGGCTTGGAAAAAGTGACTTTGATAGTAGAACCGGGCAATGCCATTCATGCCTCTTGCTTTTCTTTTCTTTCTTCGGTGATTGACGTGAAAGAAGCAGGTGAGTGTCGATTTGTGGTGACAACCAATGGTTCACGCAACGACATCGACCCCTTTTTTCGCAAAAGCAATTATTTGTTAAAAGTGTTTTCAAGTCAAAAAAACAATAGACTTGTGCCTTGTCAAGTGATAGCAGGCTGCACTTGCCTTGAAAACGACCGGTTGACCGAGTTGCACAATCAGCCACTTTTGGCTGTTGGAGATAGATTGCTCTACAACAATGTGGGGGCCTATACCATGTGCCTTTCTCCCATGTTTATTCGCTATTTTCCTGTGGTCTATGCCCTAAATGGAACCACAAAGAAGGTAGTGAGGCAGGCCTACACTTCAACCGAATATTTGATGAAAAATAAACTCTATTGACGCCGGCATAGTGATGCCAACGTCACTTAAAATGATAACAAAATGAATAATATAATGTTTTGCAGTGCAGGGCGCCGTGGTCGCTTGCTACTCGATGCCAAAGAGTCGTTGGGCGCGAGAGGGCGCATAGTGGCTGTTGACAATAGTGCCACTGCGCCAGCACTTTTTTTTGCCGACAAGCAGGAGGTGGTGTCTCGCATCGATTCGCCCCACTATGTCGATGAAATATTGAAAATTGCCATCGACAACGATGTTAAAGCTATCACAACGCTCATCGACCCCGAGATAGGAGTTCTTGCTCAAAACCGCAATTTGTTTCTCAAGCATGGCATTTTGCCATTGTGTCCTTCTCAAGAGTCGGCAGGCTATTGTTTTGATAAATATGAGTTTTATAAATATTTAAGTGCTCATGGCATTCGCACAGTGCTCACTTTTCATAGCCTTGCAGAGTTTGAAAAGTCTTTAAATGCAGGTGTGATTTCATTTCCTGTGTTTCTGAAACCTGTGTGTGGCAGTGGCAGTGTGGGTGCCCACAAGGTAAACACTTGGCAAGAGCTTGAATCTGATTGGAAATCGGGACAGCACGACTACATTATTCAGGAATTGATGACTGGTGGCGATTGTGATGCCGACGTCTATGTCGATTGCTTGACTCACAAGGCTGTAGCCGCTTTCTCTAAACGCAAAATCGAAACGCGGATAGGAGGAGCAAGTAAAACTATATCATTTAAAGATGAGCGGTTGTTTCAATTCATACGTGAAATATGTGAGGTGTTTGAATTTAATGGTCCGCTCGACATGGATTTTTTCATGAAAGACGGCGAGTATTATTTATCGGAAATCAACCCGCGTTTTGGCGGAGCCTATCTTCATGCCTATGGGGCAGGAGTCGATTTCTTTAAATTGATAGAAAACAACATCAATGGCATTGCCAATCAAGATGCAATAGGGCAATATGATGAAGATGTGCTGATGCTCATGTACGACGATGTTGTGATTGCACACAAAAGCGACTTGATTAACGATAATTTCACGATACTTTAAGGGATTGCAACAATGAGTGAGAAAAAGAAGATATTGCTTTGCTTGGCCCACATGAGTGGCAACGAAATGAAATATATACAGGAGGCTTTCGACACCAATTGGGTGGTGCCACTGGGGCCCAACGTGAATGCCTTTGAAGACGACCTCAAGCACATGTGTGGCAGTGAGAAAGAGGTGGTGGCGCTCTCCTCGGGCACGGCCGCCATTCACTTGGCACTGGTTGCCTTGGGTGTGGGGCAGGGCGATGAGGTGATGTGCCAAAGTTTCACCTTTTGTGCTTCGAGCCACCCCGTGACCTATCAGGGAGCTACGCCGGTGTTTGTGGATAGTGAACCCGAAACTTGGAACATGGACCCAGCCTTGCTTGAGCAAGCCATCATCGACCGCATGGCCAAGACGGGCAAGAAGCCCAAAGCCATTATTGTGGTCTACCTTTATGGCATGCCGGCCAAAATCGACGAGATTGTGGCTATTGCCTCAAAATATGACATTCCGCTCATCGAAGACAGTGCCGAGGCCTTGGGCTCTTGCTATCGTGGCAAGGTTGTGGGCACATTTGGCAAGTTTGGCATCATGAGTTTCAATGGCAACAAGATGATTACCACCAGTGGTGGCGGTGCGCTTGTGTGTCCCGATGAGGCAACGAAGCAACGCATCATGTATTTTGCCACTCAGGCACGCCAGTCCTACCCCTATTATCAGCATGTTGATATTGGCTACAACTATCGCATGAGCAACATCTGTGCCGGCATAGGTCGAGGGCAAATGACGGTGCTCGGTGGCCACTTGGCTCATCATCGACGCTTGGCACGGTTCTATGCTCAGGCTTTTAGCCAAGTCGAGGGCATAGAGTTTCATGACAACCCCAATGACCAGTGCGACAGCAACTTTTGGCTCAGTGCAATCACGTTGTCGCCACAGTTGCGTGTGAAAGGGCAAAGCGAAGTTTATCATGCGGTGGTAGATAAGGCTGTGGGTGGTGCCGCCGGTGTGGTGATGCAGGCAACCGATGCCCACACCTCTTGCGAGCCCAATGCCAATGTCGAGGCCATGCGTGTGGCTCTTGAGCGTGAGGGCATAGAGTCGCGTCCGCTGTGGAAACCCATGCATCTGCAACCTGTGTATGCAGGGTGTCCTGCCTATGTGAACGGTGTGAGCCAGTCGCTCTTCAAGGTGGGGCTATGTCTGC
>CAMYCE010000102.1 GCA_947254205.1 uncultured Prevotellaceae bacterium | reverse complement strand
TTATTTTGAGTAATTTGACAAAAACAAAGAAACCTAATGACCGATTGGGGTTAAAGTAAGAACGTTACAAAATTAGCAAAAATACCTAATAAAAGAAATTGAGTGCCGAAATCTTAATGATTCCAGCACTCGTTGTTTTTTGAAGTTGTTGTGGAGCATAGCGGACTCGAACCGCTTACCTCAACACTGCCAGTGTTGCGCTCTACCAGATGAGCTAATGCCCCTCAAAAGCGATGCAAAGTTACGCATAATTTGTGATTCTGCAACTTTTTTGAGAAAAAATATCAAAGTTTTTATCATTTTTTTTGTAGGCTTCATCTAACTCTCTCATCTACACCACACAACTCCATGATGTCGAGCAAGCGCAAGCGAGTGTGCTCATGCTCTTGTTCACCACTATGATGATAATGCCCCAAAAACCAAGAAGCTGCAGGGCGACCATGCTCCACGAGATATTGATATAGCTGTGCGAGATGCGCAAGTTGCGGTCGGTCGACACTGCTCCGCCCACACACAGCACATTATGCCCGGTGGTGTGCACCAGCGTGTAGTCGGGCAAAGCCTTAATCAAGGGACTTTTGGTTGGAGAAAAGAGTCGACCATAGCTGTGATTTCTTGTGGTTTTAACCCCCATCGGGGCGAGAGAAGCATGTGCCCTGGCGACTCCGAGACAAGCCGCTCGATGGCAATGTGGGGAGCAAGACGGTTCACAAGTTGAGCACACACATGGGCATATTGCTGGGCTGTCCACGCTGGTGGCTGAATGATGCCCTGCAAGGCCATGCGAGCCAAGCGAGTGCCTTTCACCACTTGAAGTTGATGAAACTTGACTGTGGCTATGGGCAAGTGGCCAATGGCATCGACGCTGGCACACATGTGGGAAAGCGACTCGCCCGGCAAGCCCAAAATCAGGTGCACACCACAAGGAATGCCACGCTGGGCGATGCGCTCAATGGCATTGCGCGAAGTTGCCCAATCATGACAACGATTAATCAATTGCAGGGTGTGGTCGTGCACCGTTTCAATGCCAAGCTCTATCATCACAAAGGTGCTGCGCGACAACTCTTGCAACTCGATGAGCAATTCATCGCTCAAGCAATCGGGACGGGTGGCAATGACAATGCCCACCACATCATTGCAAGCAAGAGCCTCACGATAAAGAGCCATGAGTTGTGGCACAGGTGCATAGGTGTTGGTGTGTGCCTGAAGATAGGCCAAATATTTCATGCTTGGGTACTTGTGGGCCAAAAAACGCTTGCCTGCCTCCAATTGGCTCGTTATCGACAATGAAGGGTTGCAGTAGCGCGGATTAAAAGCCTGCGTGCTGCAATAGATGCAACCGCCACGGCCTCGCGTGCCGTCGCGATTGGGACAAGTGAAACCGGCATCAAGGGCAATCTTTTGCACCTTGCAGTCGAAATGTTCACTCAAAAAAGTGGCATAGTCACGATATGGGTGCACACGATGGCTCACAAATGCACAGTTTTGTTGATCAAGTAACAATCGAGAAGCACAAGTGCGGCCATGCTCTCAACAATGGGCACTGCACGGGGCACCACACAGGGGTCGTGCCTGCCCTTGCCATGCCATGTGGCAGGGTTGCCATGGGTGTCGATCGTGGCGATGTCGCGCATCAACGTTGCCACAGGTTTGAAGGCCACATTCATGTATATATCCTCGCCATTGCTAATGCCACCCTGAATTCCTCCCGAATAGTTGGTTGTGGTGGCTACCTTGCCCTCGTGCGACACAAAATGGTCGAGCACCTCACTGCCTTTGGCTCCGGCAAAGTCAAAGCCCAAACCCAGTTCAAAACCTTTGGCAGCATTGATGCTCATCATGGCCGAAGCCAATTGAGCTTGAAGTTTGCCAAACACCGGCTCACCCAGCCCAGCCATCACTCCTTGCACCACACAAGTGACCACTCCTCCCACGCTATCGCCTTGCACTTGAGCTTGAACAATGGCATCGTGCATGAGCCTTGCTGTAGGCTCATGTGGGCAACGCACGTCATTATTATCAATATTCGACAAGTCGAGCTGAGCATAATGGTCCTGCCACTTCACATCGGCAATTTGTGAGGAAAAAGCCACGACTTTCATGCCCAAGCCTTGAAGTGCCTGCATTGCCATAGCCCCTGCCACCACACGGCACAGCGTCTCGCGAGCCGAAGCACGTCCACCTCCCCGATAGTCGCGCAAGCCATATTTTGCCTGATAGCTATAATCGGCATGAGAGGGGCGATAAAGCTGTGCCACCTCGCTATAATCGGCCGAACGATGGTCGCTATTGCGCACCACAAAACCAATGGGAGTGCCCAAAGTGCGCCCTTCAAAGATGCCCGACAGCACTTCCAGCCTATCTTGCTCGTTGCGAGCCGTGGTGATAGCCGACTGCCCGGGGCGACGACGATTCACCTGCCGTTGCACCTCATCGAGATTAAGAGCCACACCAGCCGGGAAACCATCAATAATGCCTCCCATGGCAGGTCCATGCGACTCGCCAAAGGTGGTTAATGTTAAAATGTTGCCAAACGTGTTTCGCATCGTTTCACATGATTTATCATTCCTTACCACACAAAGTTAGTGGATTTTGGGCTATATTTGCGCAATAAAATGGGATTTCGATGAAAAAGAATTTCACACTCGTGGCATTTGTCTTGCTCTTCACCACTGTGCAGGCATTGTGTAGCTCGTTCAACAACAAGCGTGAATGTCAGCAAGCAATGGCTCAAATAGAGAAGCGCGTCAACATGCCTTTTTGCAACACAACCGAGACCGACAGTTGCAACAACATGATTGCAGCACTCAAGAATAGCCAACATTTGTCGATCGCCGACAAAACACGACTGCAATATATCGAAGAAAATATCAACAAAAATGCAGTGGGGCAAGAAGCAAGCCCCATTCGTTTTGTCACCCCCAACGGAGAGAGTCACAGCTTGAGCGACTACAACACTCCCTTGCAGTTGCTCTACTTCAACGACCCCGACTGCGAGTCGTGTCACCTTGTGAAATCGAGACTCGACACCACACAATTCATCAAAACACTTGTCGAGCAACAACAGCTCACCGTGATAGCCATCTACCCCTACGACAACGAAGAACTGTGGCATGAGAGCACAATGCCCACTTTCATTGTGAATGGCTGGGACAAGGAGCAACGCATCAATAACGAAGAAACCTATCTGTTGCCATCGATGCCCCTATTCTATTTGATAGAGAATGGCAAAATAAAAGTGAAAAATGAACCAAGCCTGAATCAAATTGTAGCAACCTTGCAAGCACTCACCGCTAAGCCATCGCCAACACGATGAAACAAGAGGGTGCACTTTGACTCACCCTAAACACATCGGCCGCGCGATAGCCCACTACCCACACAATGCAACCGTCGGCCTCCATCACCCAAAGCCTGCGACGCTCACGCTCGCTCAACTTTAAATCAACAAAAAGGTCGCTCAGCAACTTGGTGCCATGCAAGCCAAAGGGACGAAAACGATCGCCTGCACGCCAGTGTCGCAACACCACTTTGTTGCAATTCAGCACCGAGGCATCGAGAGCGATGCTGCGCTTGCCATCAATCATTGAGCGATTGAACTGAACGTTGTTTTTGTGTTCAACCTTCAATTTAATAGGAAACTCTATATCGTTATTTTTCAAGTTAATATTACACACTTCTTCAATCCTTGCTTGAAGTGGCAAAACTTCGAGTTGATTGCGCTTCACAACCACGCTATGAGTAGCACTATCAACATGCTTGCCCACAGCATCACCCTGCGAGAGAGCATCGAGCAAACTCAAGCACTGCACATGATTGAAGCCCCAAGGTTTCAGCAGTTCAAAAAGCAGAGTCGAGCTATTCTTGTAGCTCAACAGCCGTGCGATATCAATATCAAAGCCATCGGCATGAAAGGTGCACAAGCGAGCTTTGACTTCATCAATTAGCTCACGATAAAGCTCCAAGCCACCAAGAGTAGACTCAATTGTTTTTGCCAAGGTTTCCCTGCAAGCCGGAAATTGCTCTTCGACCACAGGCATCACCACATTGCGCAAGCGATTGCGCTTCACATCGTTGTGAGCATTGGTGCTGTCGGTGACAAAGGGTTGGTTTCTGCCTGCCAAAAAAGCATTGATTTGCTCACGCGACACCTTCAGCAGTGGGCGCACCACCCCTGCATTGCGAGGGTGCATAGCAGCCAGTCCTGCAATGCCACTGCCACGCAAGGCATTGAGCCAAAAGGTTTCGATATTATCATCGCGATGATGAGCCACAGCCACGGCTTGACAATCAAGGCGGGCAAGCACTTGCTCAAACCAAGCATAGCGCAAGTCGCGGCAAGCCATCTCGAGCGACACCCCATGGGCCTGCATGTGGGCAGCAACATCAAAGTCGCGCACCTCAAGAGGCACATTGAGCCGAGTGCACAACGCTCTCACAAAGCTCTCATCGCGCATCGACTCCTCACCACGCAAGTGAAAATTGCAGTGCGCTGCCACACAAGAGTATCCCAAATCGAGCAAAACAAGTAGCAGAGCCACCGAGTCGGCACCGCCACTCAGGGCCACAAGCACCGATTTGTCGTTTTTGAGCAAATCATTGCTCAAAATATAGCTTTTCACTGTGTGGGTAAACCGGTTCATCGCATTAAAACAGCATTATCGAATGAGAAGATGATGTGCAAAATTTGTGTGGCAAAGTTATGAAAAGTTTTCATTATAGAAGTATTTTTAGTAAATTTGCAGTTGATTTTGCTATGAGGCATTGCGCTTGATTAGCAATGACTTTGGCACATTTAATCGACATTTAAACTATGCTACTCGAAAAGATAAACGCTCTCAAGGAGCAAATCAACAATTTAAAGGCTTCAAACGAAGAAGCTCTAGAGGCACTTCGCATTAAATATTTGAGCAAAAAGGGTGAAATCACAACCCTTTTCAACGATTTTCGCACAGTGCCACCCGAACAAAAACGAGAGTTGGGACAAAGGCTCAATGAACTGAAAACCTTGGCTACCGAGCGCATGAACGAGTTGCGCAGTAGCTTTCAAGCTCAAACCAAAGAAGCCAACAAAATCGACATCACGCGCCCAGCCATGCCACAAGAATTGGGCACACGTCACCCCATTTCGCTCGTGCGTCAAGAAATCATCAGCATTTTTGAGCGTCAAGGTTTCACGCTTGCCACAGGCCCCGAAGTTGAAGACGACTGGCATGTGTTTAGCGCATTGAACTTTGCAGCCGACCACCCTGCTCGCGACATGCAAGACACCTTCTTTATCAATGAAGATGGTGGCGACGTGAAACGCAACATCATTTTGCGCAGCCACACCAGCTCGGTGCAGGTGCGCACCATGGAGAAGCAACAGCCCCCCATTCGCATCATCTGCCCGGGGCGTGTGTATCGCAACGAGGCCATCACTGCTCGTGCCCACTGCTTCTTCCACCAGCTCGAAGGCCTGTATATCGACAAAAACGTGTCGTTTGCCGACCTCAAGCAAGTGATGCTCTACTTTGCTCAAGAACTCTTTGGCAAAGACACAAAAATTCGCTTGCGCCCCAGTTATTTCCCCTTCACCGAACCCAGTGCCGAGATGGACGTTTCGTGCATGCTGTGTGGTGGCGAGGGTTGCGGTTTTTGCAAGCACACGGGTTGGGTTGAGATTTTGGGCTGTGGCATGATCGACCCCAATGTGCTCGAAGCCAGTGGCATTGACAGCACAATATATAGTGGCTATGCCTTTGGATTGGGTGTTGAGCGCATCACCAACTTGAAATATATGGTGAAAGACTTGCGCATGTTTAGCGAAAACGATGTGCGTTTCCTCGATGAATTCAAGGCTGCACACTAAGCAAGCATCTTCTTGGCAAGTTTTTTTTTAGGAAAAAACCAAAATTTAAAAACAGACACTGAAAATGATGTCGAGCCTCACACTTAGAGGGTTCTGCATCATTTTCATTTTACAACAAAATTGACCCAATCATGACAATTCAAGAGCGATATAAGGGTTGCCTCGACTATTGGCGCAGCCAACTGCCCAACCCCACAACCGAACTCAATTTCAACACGCCCTTTCAACTGCTGGTGGCAGTGATGCTCTCGGCACAATGCACCGACAAGCGCATCAACATGGTGACTCCTGCCTTGTTTCAGGCCTACCCCACTGCTCAAGCCATGGCCACTGCAACCGTCGATGAGTTGCTGGCCTACATTAAAAGCGTGTCGTATCCCAACAGCAAAGCCAAGCACCTGCAAGCCATGGCAGGCATGTTGCTCGATGAGTTTCAAGGCGAGGTGCCCAACACGCTCGAAGCTATGACCCAACTGCCGGGAGTGGGACGCAAAACTGCCAATGTGATGCTGGGCATGGCCTTCAACAAGCCAGCCATTGCTGTCGACACCCACGTGTTTAGAGTGTCAAATCGCATTGGGCTTGCCCATGGCAAAACGCCACTTGAGGTTGAAAACACACTCACTCGCCACATCGCGCCCGAAGAGCAATTCAAGGCCCATCACTGGATTTTGTTGCATGGTCGCTATGTGTGCAAGGCTCAAAAACCCGATTGCCTGAACTGTGCCATCACACAGTTTTGCAAAACCTACAACAACAAGTGACAGAAATGGTGATGAATAGTGGCTATGCGCTCGAAGCACACGGGTTTTATTACGATGAAGACCGCAACCTCATCACATTAGACGTGATTCCCCGCACAAGAGTGATTAATGACGCTGATTTTGCTCATGCTATCACCAACCTGTTGCAACAGCAATGGCCCGACTACAACTTTAGCATCGTAGTCGACCCTAATTACACCGAAGAAAAATAATGAAATAAGGGCCTAAAAGCGAAAACTCATGCCCAGTTGCACACTACCACTGTGGTCGCCGATGTCCATGAAGGTGCGATTCAACCCTGCCGTGTAGCGAGCGTTAAACATGAGATAGTTGGTGAGATAATAGGTGGCACCAGCCCCAAAGCCCACTTCCACACTGTGGGTGCGATTGTCAATCTCGACAAGTGCATCAAGGCCATCGATGCGGGCTTTGCTATACACACTGACTCCCACATGCGGACCCGCCTCTACCGAGAAACAGGGCGACAAGCGATAGCGCAACATGATGGGCAATTGCACATAGTTTTCGGTTACAATAATATCGTGATTGGCATTTTCCATGATTCCTTTCAACTGCACTTGGCTACTCAAAAACGAGGCAAGAGCTTGATTGATGGTGAACTTGCCACCTTGTGAGCTGAAAACCAATTCGGGAGCAACACTCCATCGGCTCAACTTGGGATTGGCAGGACGATACTCGGCCCACACTCCCACAACACCACCATTGCGCATGCCATGGGGCAACTTACCGCCCCAAAAATGCGAAACATTCATTGCTGCCTTGATGCCACCACTCACTGTGCCATTGAGTAGCTTGCCATTCACGGCAACATTCACCTTGCCTTGAGCCATTGCGCTCAAAGTCATTGCTACACAAAAAAGAATATATAACAATTTTTTTTTCATCGTCTTGTCATTGTTTAACCCCAATCGGTCATTAGGTTTCTTTGTTTTTGTCAAATTATTTTGAGT
>CAMYCE010000101.1 GCA_947254205.1 uncultured Prevotellaceae bacterium | reverse complement strand
TCGGCACAATGGGCACCTCAATGCATGGGTCGCTTACTTCGTCAAGGCGTTTTGATGAAATTTCAACAAAATATTGTTTACCCTCCTTCATTTTAGATGTGCCCATGGCTACACCCAATTTGGTGGTTTCACGCTTGTTGTAGATGTAGGTTTTATCGCCACCATAAAAGTCGCGAGTGAAAACCGAGAAGAGATAGCTTGTGGCATCTGACACTTTGCGCCATCTCACTGTGTACTTGTTGTTCTCGAAGCTGATGCTCACTCCTTCCGATAAAGGGGCTTGCACTGGTGGCAAAGCCGCTACCGAGAATTGGGTGGCCATGAAGGTGATGACCACGAGTAAAAGAATAGATAAATTTTTCCTCATCATTCTGTTTTTAAGGTAAAGAGATTAATAAAATTAGAATTACTGGCCTAAAGTTATAGGTTGTTGATGAATTATGCAACAAATATTAAGCTTTATTTTTGTTTTATTTGAATTTGTAGTGTATAAATAATAATATCAGGGTATAAATATAACGATTAAGAAAAATCAAACTCTCAGTGGTTGAGATATTTTGATTTTGTATTATAATAGTTGCTTGGGCAACGAGCTTTGTGGACAATTTTTTTCTTGGTCTCATGATTGGTTTTGGCAATATTTTCCATTTTTTAAGAAATGAAATAAAGTTGAGTTATAGGGTGAAATGTATATAATAACTTGAATAATACTTCGATAGGGCTTTTTATTGTTTTTTTGAGAGGATTATGAAAGTTTCGATTTTGTTAAAAAGTGATATTTTTGCTGTTTAACTATTTGTTTTTCAACAATTAAGTCTTTTTATTGTTTTCATGGTTCCGACTTTGATGTTGCATTTGATACGGAAAAAGGGTGTAAAGCTATGAAATGTAGACATGTGGACAAATAAATAGGAGAAAAATGCTCAATTGTTTAAATGTTATAAAACATAAAAGGAGTGTTGGGAGATGGGCTTTAACTTGTTTGGGTTGTTTATATTTGCCTCCGTAAGAAACAATTAATTTAATAACCATGCAGCGTTTAGGCACTATTAGTTGTGCTATTGTTTGTAGAATAGCTCAATATTAATGTGTGAGTGAGAAAAGGTGTAGCCATGACACCATTTTGTTTTTTAAAGAGAAAAACAAAATAGGAAGACGCTGGCACAATTGTTTTAATGGTATGAAAAAAAGAATACAGTTTAGCCTTGTCTATCGCGACATGTGGCAAAGCACGGGCAAATTCCAGCCTCGCAAAGAGCAGTTGGAGCAAATTGCGCCTTTGATTATCGAAATGGGTTGCTTCTCACGTGTAGAGACCAATGGAGGAGCTTTTGAACAGGTGCAGTTGCTTGCCGGTGAAAATCCTAATGAAGCTGTTCGTGCATTTTGCCGTCCGTTTAATGAAGTGGGCATCAAAACCCACATGCTCGACCGTGGTCTCAACGCCCTGCGCATGTATCCCGTGCCCGATGATGTGCGTGCACTCATGTATAAGGTGAAACATGCTCAAGGTGTCGACATACCACGCATTTTTGATGGTTTGAACGACATTCGCAACATTGCTCCCAGCATCAAGTGGGCCAAGGAGGCAGGCATGACCCCTCAAGGTGCATTGTGCATTACCACATCGCCCATTCACACCCTCGACTACTATATCACGCTTGCCGAGCAAGAAATTGAAGCTGGTGCCGAGGAGATTTGCCTTAAAGACATGGCTGGCATTGGCCAACCTGCTTTTTTGGGTGCGCTCACACGTGCTATTAAAGAAAAGTTTCCCGACATCATCATTCAATATCATGGTCATGCAGGCCCGGGCTTTTCGATGGCATCGATTTTGGAAGTGTGCAATGGCGGAGCCGATATTATTGACACTGCCATTGAGCCACTGTCGTGGGGCAAGGTGCACCCCGATATTATCTCGGTGCAGAGTATGCTCAAAAACGAGGGTTTTGAAGTGCCCGAAATCAACATGAGTGCCTACATGAAAGCCCGTGCTCTCACACAAAAGTTTGTTGATGAATGGTTGGGATGTTTCATGAATCCCGACAATAAGCTCATGTCGTCGTTGCTCTTGGGCTGTGGACTGCCAGGTGGCATGATGGGCAGCATGATGGCCGATATGGGCCCCATTTGCAACATGATCAACAAGTTGCGTCAAGGCAAGGGAAAAGACCCTCTATCTATGGACGACATGCTCATCAATCTCTTTGACGAAGTTTCCTATGTGTGGCCTCGTGTGGGTTATCCTCCACTTGTCACCCCCTTTAGCCAATATACCAAAAACATTGCACTCATGAACTTGCTCACCCTTGAGCAGGGTAAAGGGCGATATGTGATGATGGACTCCTCGATGTGGGGCATGATTTTGGGCAATAGTGGCAAAGTGCCGGGCAAAATTTGCGATGAACTGGTGGCCAAGGCCAAGGAACAGGGACGTGAATTCACTACTGCCGACCCTCACACGCTTTTGACTCCCGCTCTCGACCAATTTCGCCAAGAAATGGCCGATAATGGTTGGGATTGTGGGGCCGACGACGAAGAACTCTTTGAATTGGCTATGCACCCCGAGCAATACCGCAGCTACAAGAGTGGTGTTGCCAAGAAAAATTTTCTTGCCGACTTGCAAAAGGCCAAAGACAAAGCCATGGGAAGCCAACTTAGTGCCGAGCAACTTGCCGAGTTTAAGCATGCACGTGCCGATGCTATTGTGGCTTGCGAAAAAGGCGAAGTGTTTTGGGAGTTTAAAGGCGATAGCGATGGCACAGCAGCCATTGAGCCTTACATTGGCAAGGAATATAAAGATGGAGAGGTTTTGTGTTACATCAACACGCCTTGGGGCGAAATCGCACCGGTTGGGGCAGCATTGGGTGGTAGGCTGGTCGAGATTAATGCACGGCAGGGTAGCCATGTGAAGCGTGGCGACGTGATAGCCTACATTGAGCGCACCACTGCATCTTAATTAAGTAACTATATACTATAAAAACCTGAAAAACACGACACTGTGTCAGGCTGTGATATGAGCTTGGCACAGTTTTTTGTGGCCGGTTGCTCTAATTTTGGCCCATCACCAGCTTCACTTGCTGAAGTGTGCCGTTGAAAGCTCCATTTTTTTCAAGATTGAGAGTGGCCATGGCTGCAGCAAAACACCCTGCCTCGTTGATAGATGCACCTTGAGAGCGCATGTAGAGGTATCCGGTTGCATAGGTGTCGCCACAGCCTGTTGCATCAACAACCTGTTGTGGTTGATAGGCAGGAATGGCATGCAATTTTTCTTGTGCATAGATATAGGAACCTTCGCTCCCCAATGTGATGAGCACTTCTTTAACGCCCCACGATGCAAGCACCATGGCTGCCGGCTCTATCTCTTTGTGCCCAGTGAGGGTTTCAATCTCGTGTTCATTAACCTTTAGAATATCAACCCATTTCAAGGCTTCGCATTTATCCTTCCAATCGCAGGGTTGCACTTTTTGCCCTTCAACACATCGCAAAAAGCCTTGTGCATCAACGCTCAAAATGCCTTTTTGAGCAAGAAACGGGAACACCTCGATGGGAAAATCGTCGGCGAGCAGGCTTCCTAAATGAATGTAGCGCGCCGTCACATGTTGTAGTTTTTTCACAGTGAAAGGGTCGGCTTTGGCAAGCACGCGTTGTGTGCGGTTGTTCATGTTGTGGCCATATTTGTTTTCAAACACCACCGTGTGTTGGCTTTCTATCACATCAACGTCAATGCCTTGGTTGCGCATTTCATGCACCGCTTTCATTTCGCTTGAAGCCAAACTTGTCACCAGTTTATAATTGCAATGTGGCATGTGGGCTATTGCATTTGAAAAATAAAACGAGGTGCCACCATTCAAGATTGTGCTACTGTGTGGGGTGATGATGTGGTCGAGGGTGATGTGCCCAATGCAGCAAATGTCGATCATTGTTTTTCAGCTTTTTTTCTTATGGCCATTTTTTATTGACGACTGCAAAGTTAGCAATTACTGCCCATTTTTCTATAATTGATTGTAATGCTTCGCTTTTGGAGGAGTATTTTCTATTTTCATCATTTATGCTTACATTTGAAGCATCAATAACAAAACACGATAAAATAAAATGATGAAAGATTTTCATGGAATGTTGTTGTGGCGACACAGCATCAGGAAATATACCGATGAGGAAATTGCCCCCGAAGATGTCAAAACAATTGTTGAGGCAGGCTTGCTTGCTCCAACTTCCAAAAATAGCCGATCGTGGAGTTTCACACTGGTCGACGACAAGCAACAACTCGAGCAATTGTCGCAGTGCAAGCCCCAGTTTGCAAGCCCAATTGCGCGATGCAGCCTTGCAATTATTGTGAGTGCCAACCCGTTGCAAAGTGATGTGTGGGTCGAAGATGCTTCAATTGCCGCCAGCTACATGCAGTTGCAAGCCGAGGCTTTGGGCTTGGGCAGTTGCTGGATTCAGGTGCGTTGTCGCATGCTCGACGATGAAAACACGGCAAGCGAGGCCGTGAAGGCAATGTTTAATATCAACGCCGAGCAACAAGTGGTGTGTGTGCTCGCTATTGGCCACAAGGGCGAGACTCGCAATCCTGCCAATCCCGACAAACTGTTTTGGAATCAGGTACATCTCGGGCCTTGGAATAGCAATAGTGGCGATGATCAATCGTTTTAAAATGGAGTAATGATACAGGGAAATGATGATAGACTATGATTTAAAGAAAATAAAGGGCATTGCTTTTGATGTTGATGGAGTGTTGTCGCCATCAACAATTCCGCTCTCGCCCGAGGGAGAGCCCTTGCGCATGGTGAGCATCAAAGATGGCTATGCCTTGCAGTTGGCTGTTAAACATGGCCTTCAATTGGCTATTATCACGGGAGGCAACACTCGTGCAGTGCAGGTGCGTTTTGAGGGTTTGGGCTTGCAAGACGTCTACATGGGAGCTGCCATGAAACTTCCCATCTTGGAGCAATGGATGAGCAAGCACAACTTGAAAAGCGATGAGGTGGCCTATGTGGGCGACGACATTCCCGACTTGCAGGCGATGCAAGCTGTGGGGCTTGCTGTTGCTCCTGCCGATGCGGCTCGCGAGGTGCTTCAAGTGGCACACTATGTTTCGCCTTGTGATGGGGGCTATGGAGTGGGGCGCGACTTGCTTGAACAGGTGATGAAAGCACAAGGACTATGGCTCGACGACAAGCACGCTTTTGGTTGGTAAATTATTAAACAGTGAATACACAGTTATGCTTGAAAATTTAAAAAAATATGATGTGGTGCTCGCCAGTGGTTCGCCTCGCAGGCGTGAATTGCTGGCCGGGCTGGGCATCGATTTTAGAGTTGAAGTGATAAAAGGCATTGAGGAGACCTATCCTTCTCTGTTGGCTATAGAGCACATTCCCGAATATCTGTCGCAACTCAAGTCAAGTGCCTATAGCCTGACCAGTAATGAATTGCTCATTACTGCCGACACGGTTGTGGTGCTTGATGGCAAAGTGATAGGTAAGCCCGGCGATGAGCGCGAAGCTTGCGCCATGCTTCGCAGGCTTTCGGGCCAACGTCACACCGTGATTACCGGTGTCACGATAGCCACAGTTGCCCGGCGAGAGAGCTTCAGTTGTGAGTCCCAAGTGGAGTTTGCCCGGCTTGAAGAGGAGGAAATCGCTTATTATGTTGATAGGTTCAAGCCGCTCGACAAAGCTGGCTCCTATGGCATTCAAGAGTGGATAGGCTACATGGGCATCAAGAGCATTTCGGGCAGTTTCTACAATGTGATGGGCTTGCCGGTGCAACGGCTCTACCATGTGTTGAAACACTATTAGCCATCGAGCACAATAATGGCACGGTAGCGTGTAGAGTCATCGATAGGGGTGAGGGCTATGTGCCCCTCTTGGGAGTGAAATCCTTGCCTGCTATGTTCGATGACAAAGCGACCTTGCCCACCTTTATGGGCAAGTAGATTGCCCATTGTGCTTGCCACGATTCCCATGGTGGGGCGCAAGTTGAGTTCTACACAAGGGTTGAGCTTGATGCAACCATCATCATCGCTATATAACAGCATGTCAATGCCCAAAAAGCCTTCATAGTGAGGAGCTACCATGGCTCGCAATATGTCTTTCAAGGCATCGGTTACAGCATCGAGAATGGGGCATTGTGCAGTGAGACGATTGTGCAACAGGCTGTTGCGGGCCACTGTGCCATGGGCATATTGGCTGTGAAAGTCGCTCTCAAAAATGGAGTAACCTGCAACATCAACAACTCCATGCCGGCTGTGAAATTCAACGGCAAAATCGGTGGTGCGCGACAAGCCCACTTCGCCCAAAATCGAGCCTTGTCGCTTCAAGATGCCTCGACACCAGTTCTCGAGATAAGGGTCGCTGGCATCAAGCACATGATAGATGCCCCTGCCACTTCCCGACCATGGAGACTTGAGATAGCACCCGGGCTGTGTGCGCGCAAATTGCATCACACCACTCATTGTGTCAAATTCTTGAGGAATGGGCGAGAAGCGTGTGTGCAAAACTTGACTCAAAAGCGTGTGTATGGCAATTGAGGTGCGACGGTGGGAGAGCTGTCGCATTTTTTCAATAGCCTCTATCGAGGGCAGGTCTACCACTTTGGCCCCCCTGTTCATGAGCTTGTGACGCAGGGCAACGCTCCACCCCCAAGGGTAGTATCTCGCTTGAGCTATGCTGGCAAGCTCTTGTGGAGTGATGGCTTCGACATCAAGATTCCATTGCAGGGCGGTGTTGTTAACCCATTGCTGTGTCTTTTTATCGGGCACGAGAATCATTGCCCCCTGCGTGGCAAACCACATGGGCAGTGTGGCAAGGTCACGCTCCAGTTGCCGGGCAAATGGGGGAGCAGTATAGTTGTCGCCACCATAGGCCAAGGCTAAATCATTGTCGGGGTTGAAAAGATAAACGTCACGCATAGCACATGCAAAGTTAGCCAAAATTCACTCCTCCTCAATTCCCTTTGTTTAATTTGTTGATTATATAGCAACCAATACCGCTCCAACCGTGCCGTCTTAACTCCTTAACTCCTCCTTAACTCCTCCCAAAAATTAATTGTGATTGTGGAATTGTAGATTAGCAATTAAAATATTAACTTTGCACCACAATACAAAAAACAAGAAATCTTAGAGATATGAAAGCTACTCAATACAGCGAAGAAGAACAGCTCGTGCAACCCATCGACGAGCACAAGTTGGCTATCGCCTCTGAAAAGCCCGAAAAAATCGACTCTCCTCGTCAGGCCTATTACATTGTCGATTACAAGACCCTTGTGAAACCCACCATCATTGCATTGCTCATTTTTGTGGTGTGGGCATTGGCAACATGGCTTCTTTAATAGCTTGATAGGCAAGAATAAAGATTCCGCAATCGCTTTTTTTTGAAAAAACTTGAGGAAAAGCGTTGCCGATTACAAAAAAAACACTTAACTTTGCAACCGCAAATAAGGGGGAGAGCCCCTTTAGTTAAAACAAAGTTCTTTAAACAATTGGCCCATTAGCTCAATTGAATAGAGTGTCTGACTACGGATCAGAAGGTTACAGGTTTGAATCCTGTATGGGTCACAACGGAAGCTTTCGAGCTTCCATTTTTTTGAGAAATATTTACTCTTGGCATTCGTGCCACAATTGGCCCATTAGCTCAATTGAATAGAGTGTCTGACTACGGATCAGAAGGTTACAGGTTTGAATCCTGTATGGGTCACAAAAATCGCAAGCTGAATCAAGCCTGCGATTTTTTTATGGTGTCGTCCACTGCCGGCAATGCTTCTCCTGTGGAGGGGTCTATTCCCTTGGCCCATGCGTCAATCTCGGCCTTGTGAGCCTTATATGTC
>CAMYCE010000100.1 GCA_947254205.1 uncultured Prevotellaceae bacterium | reverse complement strand
TTTCGCTCCTTTTGTTTATTGCCAAAAGTTGCATTTCTTAATTGAACTTACGAAGCAGCTATTTACTTTTTTATGGTATGGTATTCTTTACTGCATTTTGGGGCTATTGAGTTGGCTTCGGCATCGCTTATTCGGGAAAATTTATGCAACTATGCACTTTTTTTTCTTGAACGATTATTTTTTCTAAGTTTTTTGTAACTTTGTCAAACCGAAAAATGGAAACAAAAAATTATTACCAATATGACAAAACGAATCACCCTTGCCATTTTTCTTGTGCTGACAACTGTCTGTCTGTCGATGGCTCAGATTGTCACCCCTGTTAAATGGCGCAACTCAGTGAAAATGACCGACAACAAAAATGGCGTTGTCACTTTTACTGCCACTATCGAAAAAGGCTGGCACATGTATACCATGAACATTCCCGACGGGGGGCCTGTGCCCTTGAGCGTGGAATGGAAAAACTCGGGTGTGAAACTTGTGGGCAGTCTCACTCCCAGCAAAGCTCCCCACAAGGAAAACGACAAAACCTTTGGCATGGTTTTGAGTTGGTGGACAGGCGGAGTTTCGCTCTCGCAAAAGTTTACTGTCACTGGTGAGAAATATGAAATAGGAGGTTCTATCACCTCGATGGCTTGCAACGAAGAAAATTGCACGCCTCCCAGTTCTGAGCCATTCAGCTTCAAGGGCACTGTGACCGAGCCAGCCAAAGAGGTAGCTCCCACGATTGATACCCCTGCCGTTGCATCAGCACCCACAGCCGACACTGTCACTCAGACTGCCACTCAAGCAACCGCTGCTCCCAGTGGCGACTTGTGGGCACCTGTCGACACAAGCAACGCTATCGAAGACGTTCCCTCAAGCACCAGCGGACGCTCGCTGTGGTATGTGTTTTGGGCATGCTTCCTTGGCGGTATGCTGGCACTGCTCACCCCTTGCGTGTGGCCCATGATTCCCATGACGGTGAGTTTCTTCCTCAAGAAGAGTGGCAGCCGCAGCAAGTCGATTAGCAACGCTATTTCCTATGGTCTGTCGATTATCGTGATATTTGTGCTCTTGGGTGTGCTCTTCACTGCTATCTTTGGTGCCAATGCACTCAATGCCATGGCCACCAACGCTGTTGTGAACATTATTTTCTTCTTGTTGCTGGTGGTGTTTGCCATCTCATTCTTTGGTGCATTTGAAATTAAATTGCCTGAATCGTGGAGCAACAAAATGGATAGCAATGCCGAGAAAACCACAGGTTTGCTCAGCATCTTCTTCATGGCTGCCACATTGGTTATTGTGTCGTTCTCGTGCACCGGTCCCATCATTGGCACCCTGCTCGTTGAAGCTGCAAGCCAAGGCAACCTCATGGGTCCCCTCGTGGGCATGACAGGCTTTGCCATTGCATTGGCCATTCCCTTTGCATTGTTTGCCTTGTTCCCCTCTATGCTCAAAAAATTACCCAAGTCGGGTGGTTGGCTCAACACAGTGAAAGTGGTGCTGGGTTTCTGCGAACTCGCGCTGGCTCTCAAGTTCCTCTCGGTAGCAGACCTTGCCTATGGCTGGCACATTCTCGACCGTGAGACTTTCCTTGCCTTGTGGATTGCAATATTTGGCACTATGGGGCTATATTTGCTGGGCATGTTCCGCTTTATCAGCGATGGCGAACCTCGCCAAAGTGGCATTGGAGTGACCCGATTCATGCTTGCATTGGTGTCGCTCTCATTCACGGCCTATCTCATTCCTGGCTTGTGGGGTGCACCTCTCAAAACCACAAGTGCCTTTGTGCCACCTCTCTACACTCAAGACTTTAACCTCTATGGAGGCGAAATGACTGAATATGATAACTATGAAGAAGGCATGGCCGAAGCTGCCAAGTTGGGCAAACCGGTGTTCCTTGACTTCTCGGGCTTTGGTTGCGTGAATTGTCGCAAAATGGAAGGCTCGGTGTTTGAAGATGCTGGTGTCAAGAAAACAATCTCCGATGAATTCATCACTATCAAACTCATGGTCGACGACAAAAAAGAACTCGACAAACCCATGATAGTTGAAGAAAATGGCAAAAAACGCGAGATCAAAACCGTGGGCGACAAGTGGAGCTATTTGCAACGCCACAAGTTCAACAGCAACTCGCAACCCTACTATGTGGTGCTTGACAAAAACGGCAACATGATGTCGGGTCCATTTGCCTATAAAGAAGACATTCCTGCTTTCCAAAAATTCCTCGACACAGGTGTGAACAACTACAAGGCTGGGGCTAAACAATAAAGCCTCCTCTGGTCTCGTTATTATATATACTTTTAACCCAAATCGGTTGCTCTATGCAAAACGTCCGATTTGGGTTTATTGACAAATATATTTTTAAAAATGCCACAACACTCTAAAGAAGAAAAACTAAAGGCTTTTGGGGAGCTTCTCGATGTGGTCGACACGTTGCGCGAGAAATGCCCTTGGGACGCAGCACAGACCAATGAAAGCATACGGCCCAACACCATTGAAGAGGTGATGGAGCTGGCCGAAGCCATCACAGTGAACGATAGCAACAACATACGCAAAGAATTGGGTGATGTGTTGCTACATGTGCTTTTCTACGCCAAATTTGGCGATGAGAAACAAGAGTTTGACATTGCCGACGTGTGTGACTCATTGCGCGAGAAACTCATCTTTAGGCACCCTCACATCTATGGCGATATCAGTGCCAGCGATGCTCAACAAGTGCTCCAAAACTGGGAACTCATCAAGATGAAAGAAAAAGATGGCAACAAAACGGTGCTGAGTGGAGTGCCACGCGCCTTGCCCTCGCTCATCAAGGCCGAGCGCATTCAAGAAAAAGCGGCCAATGTGGGCTTTGATTGGGAGCAAAAAGAGCATGTGTGGGCCAAGGTGCAAGAAGAAATGCAAGAGGTGGAAGCCGAGATGAAAAGTGGCAACGAGAGCAATCGAGAAAAGGAATTTGGCGACCTGCTCTTTGCTGTGGTCAATGCAGCAAGGCTCTATGGCGTGCACCCCGACAATGCCCTCGAGAAAACCAATCAAAAATTTATAGCCCGATTCAACTATATCGAAGAACAAACCAACCTGCAAGGACGCAAAATGGGTGAAATGACCCTTAATGAGATGGACAACTTGTGGAATGAGGCTAAAAAACTGCACTTGGGCGAATGATACTGTGCGTGACCGAGAAACCAAGTGTGGCACGCGACATCGCCTCGATTTTGGGTGCCAACGACCGCCACGAGGGCTACTACGAGGGCAATGGCTATCGTGTGAGCTGGACTTTTGGACACCTGTGCGAGCTCAAAGCCCCGGGCGAGTACACCCCCATGTGGAAACACTGGAACTTGGGCACATTGCCCATGATTCCGCCACGCTTTGGCATCAAAGTGAAAGACGACGAGGGGGTGCAACGCCAATTCAAATGCATAGAGAGTCTCATTGCCACATCTGACGAACTCATCAACTGCGGTGATGCCGGGCAAGAGGGCGAACTCATACAGCGATGGGTGTATCAAAAAGCGGGCTGCAAAATCCCCACCAAGCGGCTGTGGATTTCGTCGCTCACCGACGAAAGCATTCGCGAGGGCTTTAAAAACCTGAGACCAGCAAGCGACTTCGACAACCTCTATTTGGCAGGCCTCTCACGAGCCATTGGCGACTGGATTTTGGGCATGAATGCCACACGGCTCTACACGCTCAAATATCGACAAGGATTCAGCAAAATGGTGCTCTCGATAGGCAGGGTGCAAACTCCCACATTGGCTCTCATCGTGGCCCGACAACGCGAAATCGAGCATTTTGTGCCCGAAGATTATTGGGAAATCAAAACTCTGTATCGCGATGTCACCTTTAATTCAACCAAAGGGCGATTTAAAACCGAAGCCGAGGCCTGCGAGGTGATTGAGGCCATCAAGCAAAGTCCACTCGTCATCAACTCCATTGAGCACAAAAACGGACATGAGGCGCCTCCTCGTCTCTTCGACCTCACCACGTTGCAGGTAGAATGCAACAAGAAATTCTCGTATAGTGCCGACATGACTTTGCGCATCATTCAGTCGCTCTATGAGAAAAAAGTCACCACCTATCCGCGTGTCGACACCACCTTCTTGAGCGATGACATCTATCCCAAAATCCCAGGCATTTTAAACGCCATGGCACCCTATGCCTCGCTCACCCAACCCATTCTTGCCAGCAAAATCAAGAAGAGCAAAAAGGTGTTTGACAACAGCAAGGTGACCGATCACCATGCCATTATTCCCACCAATGTCGACCCAAGTCGCATGATGCTCTCTCGCGACGAGAAGCTGGTGTATGACATGATTGCCAAGCGATTTATTGCTGCCTTTTATCCCGATTGTGAATTTGCGGCAACAACCGTGATGGCAAGTGTGGAAAAACACGAGTTTAAAGCCACAGGCAAAGTGATTTTGAACGAAGGCTGGCGCGCAATCTATGGCAAAGGCGAGAGCAACAGCTCCGACGATGGCAATGCCACAATGCCAGAGTTTGTGCAAGGCGAGAGCGGACCTCACAGCCCCTCTTTGCTCAAAAAACAAACGCAACCTCCCAAAATGTACACCGAGGGCACCCTATTACGGGCAATGGAAACGGCTGGCAAACTGGTAGACGATGAAGACTTGCGCGATGCCATGAAAGAAAATGGCATAGGCCGTCCCTCCACACGCGCTGCCATCATCGAAACCCTGTTTAAGCGTCACTACATCACTAAAGAGCGCAAAACCCTGAAAGCAACATCTGCGGGCTGTCAGCTCATCGACATCATTCAAGAAAAATTGCTCAAGAGTGCCAAGCTCACAGGATTGTGGGAAAACAAGTTGCGCAAAATAGAACGAGGCGACTTTGGCGCATCACAATTTATCGACGAGCTCAAAGAAATGGTGAGTAATATTGTGCTCAATGTGCTGCACGACAATAGCGGGCAAAACATCGTGGTTGAGCAGTCGGCGGGTGACAAAACCACTGCCTCACAAAACTCTCAAGAAAAGCCCCCCAAGGCACGAGCAACACGCATCACCAAGCTGGAGCAAGTTGTGTGCCCCGTGTGTGGCAAGGGGCACATGATAAAGGGCAAGTCGGCATTTGGCTGTAGCCAGTGGGCACAAGGTTGCCACACGGCACTGCCATTCACACAATATCCCGACAGCCTCACGCCCTCTAAGCTCAACAAACTCATCAAAAAGAACTATAAAACCCAAGCAAGCGATGAATAAAACTTTTGCACAAGACCTTTCGGGCACCGAGACATTTCCCATTGTCGACGAGCAGGGCAACGTTGTGGGCAAGGCTACGCGCCAAGAGTGCCACTCTGGTAGCCGCATTTTGCACCCAGTGGTGCACCTGCACGTGCTCAACCGCGAGGGGCAACTTTATCTGCAAAAAAGGTCAATGAGCAAGTTTATTCAACCCGGCAAATGGGACACTGCCGTGGGAGGACACGTCGATTATGGCGAAACCATAGAACAAGCCTTGCGCCGAGAGGCACGCGAAGAGATTGGCCTGTCTCGGTTTGCTCCCATTATGTTGTTGCGCTACATCTACGACAGCGAGGTAGAGCGCGAAATGGTGCACACCTTCTATACCCACGTCGACAACCCCCAATTTTGTCTTGACCCTGCCGAAGTAGAAGAAGGAAAATTTTGGCCCATTGAGCAAATCATTGCAACAATAGGGCAAGGCATTTTCACGCCCAATTTTGAAGAAGAATTTATCAAAATCAAAAACAGACTCCAATGAGCATTAACGACGCAATTCAATACACGCTATCAAGCATTATCATAGCCACAGCCATTTTTGCAGCAGTGCGCACCATCTATCGCACCTTGCGCAACAAGAAAACCGCCCTCAACAACTGCGCTGGCTGCAAGCTCAATGCAGTGTGCCAAAAAACTCAGCACCACACCAACACTCCCTGCGATGCCAGCCCCACAACCCGGAATACCCAAGTTCAAGGCCAAGACCAAGACTGAAAATCACCTTAATGCCATGAAAAAAGTTTGCAACCTAAATCATCCACAACATATACTCTTAAACTGTATGCCGAAATTTGTGATTTCTATAGCTTTGCGATGATACCGGATGTCATAAATAGCTTTGCAATCAGGTGGAATTATTTTTTGCAAAATAGGATGAGTTTCTAAAGGAACATACTTTGAAGAGTCGGTCAAATGATATGAGTCGGGGGATTTCAAGAATCCTCAATCTAACTAAATTATCAATATAAATAACGTGAGTTCGATGAAAATATAAGTCGTATATAATTTGGTGAACTCACGTTAAAATAGACTTACTTTTTCCAGATATTCACTTTCTCCAACAAAAAGTCGTAAATACCAACCTCCAAGATACCATTTTCATTATAGCCAGTATTGTAACGGTCACCTGCAATGATAATTTTGCGAAAACCATCTGATACTTGCAATAGTGAAGCCTGTTCTTGATCAACTTTCTCCTTGGAAGGTAAAGCATAAGCCGACTGAATGTAAAGTCGTTCATCGTGGCGATTGACAACAAAATCTATTTCAAGTTTTCGTCTCGTGAGTTTGCCGTCATTATCGCGTTTAAAACTTTCAATCAACCCGACATCGACAGAGAAACCATTGCGACGCAGATCGCTGTACACAATATTCTCCATGATATGGGTTGGTTCGAGTTGGCGAAAGTCTACAACGGCATTTCTTATCCCCACATCCTCGAAATAGTATTTGGTTTCTGTGCCGATATATTTCCTACCTTTAACGTCATAGCGCAATGCCTCATTGATGATGAATGCGTCTTGCAGGCACTCGATGTATTTGCTAATTGTAGCAGGCGTAATGTCTATGCCTGCAACAGTCTTGAAAGTGTTTGCAATTCGTCGCACATTCGTACTTGATCCCATGATAGAAGCCAGAATACGAACCAATGCCCGCAATCCATCAGCATTTTTCAAGTGGTTGCGATCCAGAACGTCTCTTAGATACACGGTTTCAAAAATTTCGCGGAGATAATTCTGTTTGTCTTCAGCTCTTTCCAATGCTGCCACAGCTGGCAAACCGCCATATTTATAGTACTGCTCCAGGGCTTCAGCCTTTTCACCACCCATCACCTCATAATATTCCGCAAAGCTAAGTGGGTGGATGCGTATCTCCCAACCTCGCCCACGAAACTCTGTGATAATGTCCTTAGAAAGAAATTTTGCGTTTGAGCCGGTAACATACACTTCGGCATTGGGCACAGCAAGGTAAGAGTTCAGCACATCCTCAAACTCATCGACCAACTGCACTTCATCTAACAAGATGTAATACTTGTCCGAATCTGCCATCAAACTGTCGATATGGTCAAGAAGCGCATCAGGATTGCGTAATTTCTTATTTCTTCGGTCTTCCAGATTGACTTGAATGATATGATCCTCATGAATTCCTCTTTCAATAAGTCTATTTTTGAAGAGATTGAAAAGGAGGAACGACTTGCCACAACGACGCATTCCTGTGATGATTTTGATCATACCATTGCCATCAGCATTCTGTAACCGGGTTAAATAATATTTTCGCTCAAATAACATATTAGGATTATATTTATGTGTCTTGACACGAATTTGTGTGCCAAAAATAGCTATTCTATGTCATCTAAGCAAGAGAAATGTGAATTTGTATATAAAGCAATGTTGGACAAAGGGGGAGAGACTATAATTTTTTATGCAATGTTAATAGACATCGCACTTTAATCCATGTTTAAAATTGATTTAACCCAAATCGGTCGTTAGAATTAAATATTTCCTGGTTGACCTTGTAAGGAATTGGAAATTAGACTATTGCAATAGTGAATTTCTAATGACCGCCATTAGAAAATTGAAGATTTAAATATCTTGAAATCAAGATATTATAGGTCTGACCACGAGACTTCCCTTTCCTAATGACCGTTTTGGGATGAAAGGGTTATTTATGTTCATCTATATTTGGTGTAAAGAGGGCTTTATTCCACCTTTCCTGCAACAGCGTTGGGTGTCCAATACTTAAAGAAGCTAAGTACTTTCTTCGGGCTATAGCCTTGACCCTCTTCTAGCAAA
>CAMYCE010000099.1 GCA_947254205.1 uncultured Prevotellaceae bacterium | reverse complement strand
GCCTTTGAAGACCCCGATTGGGAGGAGTATCAGGAGATGTGCCTCACCGAGGTGGGAGGGTAGTCATGTGCCCGGTGCCTTTTTTAAAAAAAATGATAATTTTAACACCCATACATGCCTATGAACTATATTTATCATTGGATATTGATTTCGCTTGCGATAGGAGCAATGGCGGCCCTGATCACCGTGATTTTTAGCCATCATAGCAGCAAAACAGGCCACGATGCTGGCGATGAAGCGACCGAAGCCATGGAAGGGTCTCACGGCCTTAATGTTATTTTTGTGATGATATTGGTGCTGTGTGTGTTGGCCTTTGTGGTAGTGTGGTTGCTCATGGCTATTGGCAGCCGCAACCTTGCCTTGTTGTAGCGCATTGAGCCCCCTATATTTGCCTTGGTAGCTTGAGTAGCGATGATGCGTGCATCGTCTCTACATTGTTCATATTCAAATGATTAAAGTGGTTGCAAAATCTCTCTTGTCGATTGCAACCACTTGTTTTTATTGTTGAGATGCGGGGGGAGCGTTGAACTACATGTTCATGCCACCATCAACTTGAATCACTTGCCCGGTGATGTAGCTTGCCATGTCGCTTGCCAAGAAGGTTGCTACATTGGCAATGTCGTCGACTGTGCCACCACGGCGCAGAGGGATGCGTTCAATCCACTCTTTGCGTATCTCGTCGGGAAGCTCTTGGGTCATGGCTGTGTCGATAAAGCCGGGAGCAATAGCATTGGCACGAATGCCACGACGCCCCATCTCTTGACCCACACTCTTGGCAAGGGCGATGAGGCCGGCTTTGGAGGCGGCATAGTTGGCTTGGCCGGCGTTGCCATGCACACCCACCACCGAGGCCATGTTGATAATGGCACCAGCACGCTGGCGGCTCATGATGGGGGTGAGGGCGTGAATGAAGTTGAAAGCCGACTTGAGGTTCACGGCAATCACGGCGTCCCATTGAGCTTCGGTCATTTTGAGCATGAGCGAGTCTTTGGTGATGCCTGCGTTGTTGACAAGAATATCGATTTTGCCAAAATCTTCTTTGATTTGGTTCACAACTTGCTCGGTTTCGGCAAAGTTGGCGGCATTGCTGGCATAGCCTTTGGCCTTAACGCCCAACGCTGCAATTTCTTGCTCGGTGGCTTTGCCATTTTCATCGATGACGAGGTCGGTGAATGCTACATCGGCACCCTCGCTTGCATACTTGAGTGCAATGGCCTTGCCAATGCCGCGGGCGGCACCAGTGACCAAAGCAACTTTTCCTTCGAGTAATTTCATTTCTCTTTTAAATTTATTTGAATATTAAATGTCGTTTTTTGTGTGTGGCGATGAGGTGGCATTGTGGTTGCTGGCAGCAATGCCATTCATCACAAAGTCTTTGAGATAGTCGCGCAATTGCTCCTTGCTCACACCAATGTTTGAAAAACTGTCGCGAATGTAGTGAATGTCGAGTCCTTGCATGGTCATGAGCAGAATTTCGGCAGTTTTGTCGATGTGGTTGATGCGAAAAATCCCGTTGTTCACTCCCTCTTGCAAAATGATCTTGAGTATGGCAATTTCTTTAGCTTTGTTGGCGCGGCGTATGCGGTCGACCCTGCGCACATCAAGAAAAAAACTGGCACGGAGTGAGCCATTGCGCCCCACCACCTCTTTCACTGCTTCAAAACGAATAAAGACAAAATTGATGAGTTTGTCGTCGGCTGACATGGCTTGTTCTGGCAATTGAGCCAGTCGCTCGGTGATGATGCTTGCCTCGCGGTTCACAACGGCATTGAAAATTTCGGTCTTGCTCTTGAAATAGGTATAGATGGTGCGTCGCCCCTTTTCGCTTGCCGAGGCAATGTCATTCATCGTCGTGTTTTCTACCCCTTTGTGGGCAAATAGTTGACGAGCAACATCTATCAATTTTTCGCGCGTTCTTGAAACCATGTGCTATTGTTGTGCCACCAATCATGGCTTTTATCTCTTTGTTTTTCTGTGCGAAATTACGCATTTTTCACGTAATGCACAAATTGCTTTTCAAGTTGGAGAGCTTTTGTCATAGTTTAGGAATGGGAGATATTTGTTACCTTTGTACCAGTTATGACTAAAATTGAGCGCGACCAGTCGACCATTAGGTTGATGATAGAACTTTATAGCCGGCATCATGCCACAAGCGATGCCGAGCGAGAGCAATTGCATGAGCTGGCAAGCTATGCCTGCCGTCGGTTGAGCCATTGTCGCTATGGCGAGAGCAAGCCTGCTTGCAAGGATTGTCCTGTGCATTGCTATGCTCCAGTGCAGCGCGAACTCATGCGCAAGGTGATGCGCTGGGCAGGTCCACGCATGATTTTCTATGCTCCGCGAGCCACATTCAGGCACATGTGGCAGAGCCTTGTGGGCAAGAAGTGAGCTTGCCTGTGTGTGGGGGGAGGCAATATTGCAAGGCAAGAGTGGTAGCCAAGTCGTTTTTTTTTCTTAATTTTGTGCTCTCTTCTTGAAGCTAATAACTAAAGACTATGGTTTATCAATATGATTTCCTTGTGATTGGTGGCGGTGTCGCCGGCATGGCCTATGCCTTGAAGGTTGCCGCCACAGGAAAGGGAAAGGTGGCTCTGGTGTGCAAAACCACGCTCGACGAGGCCAACACGGCCAAGGCACAAGGAGGCATTGCCGCTGTGACCAATGTGCAGGTCGATAACTTTGAAAAGCACATTGCCGACACGATTGTGGCAGGCGATTATATCTCGAATATTAAAGCTGTTGAACATGTGATTCGCAACGCTCCACAGGCAATCGACGACCTTGTGAAATGGGGGGTGAATTTCGACCGAAAAGATGATGGCAATTATGACTTGCATCGCGAAGGGGGGCATAGCGAGTTTCGCATCTTGCATCATGCCGACGACACAGGATTTGAAATTCAGCGCGGACTCATGCAGGCTGTGCGCTCTCATGAAAACATCACGGTGCTTGAGCATCACTATGCCGTTGAAATTATCACACAACACAATCTTGGGCATGAAGTCACACGCAACACTCGTGGCGTTGAGTGCTATGGCGCCTATATCCTGAACCCCACCACCCACAAGGTCGATACCTTCTTGAGTCGCATCACGCTCATGGCCACAGGAGGGGCTGGCTCGGTGTATGCCACCACGTCCAACCCCAATATAGCCACAGGCGATGGTGTGGCAATGGTGTATCGAGCCAAGGGCACGATCAAGGACATGGAATTTGTGCAATTTCACCCCACAGTGCTCTACAACCCAGCCGAGACCCACCCGGCGTTTCTCATCACCGAGGCCATGCGTGGCTATGGAGGCGTGTTGCGATTGCCCAATGGCGAGGAGTTTATGCACAAATATGATGAGCGATTGTCGCTTGCTCCGCGCGATATAGTGGCACGCAGCATCGACCACGAGATGAAGATTCACGGCCTGAATCATGTGTGCCTCGATGTGACCCACAAAGATGCCGAAGAAACCAAGCGGCATTTTCCTCACATCTATGCCAAGTGCATGAGCATTGGCATCGACATCACCAAGCAATACATTCCAGTGTGTCCCAGTGCCCACTATGTGTGTGGAGGCATTCAAGTCGACCTCAATAGCGAAAGCTCAATCAAGCGACTCTATGCAGTGGGGGAGTGCTCGTGCACGGGGTTGCATGGTGGCAACCGACTGGCCAGCAACTCGCTCATCGAGGCGGTGGTCTATGCCCAGTCGGCAGCCCAGCACTCTGTTGCTGTGATTGATGACTATGCCTACAATGCCCATGTGCCCGAGTGGAACGATGAGGGCACCATGAGCAACGAGGAAAAAGTGCTCATTGCTCAAGATGCACGCGAGGTGGGACAAATCATGTCAAACTATGTGGGCATTGTGCGTAGCGACTTGCGACTCAAGCGAGCTTGGAATCGACTTGACTTGATTTTTGAAGAAACCGAAGACCTCTATAAGCGTGTGAAGCCCACTCGCGATATTTGCGAGTTGCGCAACATGATCAATGTGGGCTATCTCATCATGCGTCAGGCACTCGATCGCAAGGAGAGCCGTGGCTTGCACTACACAATCGACTATCCTAGCCATGCCCTCGATGGCAAGGATCATGACGCCAAACAATAACTACAACATTTTCGATACTACAATTAAACAGAGAATTATGGAATGTAAAAATGGGTTTGTCGATGCTCCGGTACCAGCTGGCATCGACATCAAGCGCGAAATTCTCGACATGTGTGAGAAAAAAAATGCCGTGATCATGGCACACTACTACACCCACCCCGATGTGCAAGACTTGGCGCATTTTGTGGGCGATAGCTTGGCATTGGCTCAAAAGGCGGCTAACACGAGTGCCGACATCATTGTGATGTGTGGCGTGCACTTCATGGGCGAAACGTGCAAAATCTTGTGCCCGTCAAAGGTGGTGCTTGTGCCCGATCTCAATGCCTCCTGCTCGCTGGCCGAGAGTTGCCCTGCACCCCAATTTGAACAGTTTGTGAAGGCACACCCCGGGCACACTGTGGTGAGCTATGTCAACACCACGGCAGCAACCAAGGCTTTGACCGATGTGGTGGTCACCAGCAGCAATGCCTTGCAGGTTGTGAACTCATTGCCCGGCGACACACCCATCATTTTTGGGCCCGACAAGAATTTGGGAGCCTATATCAACCATCTCACGGGGCGCAACATGCTTCTGTGGCAGGGCAGTTGCCATGTGCATGAGCGTTTCTCTCTCGATGCCATCAAGCGACTCATGGAGCAACACCCCCAAGCCAAGGTGCTGGTGCACCCCGAATGCCCCTCCCCGATAGTCGCTTTGGCCCACAAGGTGGGCAGCACTGCTGCCTTGTTGAAATATAGCCTCAATAGCGAAGCCCAAGAGTTTATTGTAGTGACCGAGAGTGGAATTCTTCACGAGATGAAGAAGGGAGCCCCTCACAAAACGTTTATTCCGGCTCCGACTTGCAACGAGGGCACTTGCAGGTGCAACGATTGTGAATACATGAAGCTCATCACGCTCCACAAGCTCTACAACTGCCTCAAGCACGAGCAACCCACCATCGAGGTGCCCCCTGCTGTGGCAGCCAAGGCTGTGCACTCCATCACCCGCATGCTCGACATCTCGGCACAGTTGGGCTTATAGAAATTCTCAAAAAAAAAGAATATAGAATTAGAACCATCATGTTGACAGTTGAAGAATTAAATGATAAATTGATCGACCTCGCCTTTAGCGAAGATATTGGCGATGGCGACCACACTACCTTGTGTTGCATTCCTGCCGATGCCATGGGCGAGAGCAAGTTGCTCATCAAGCAAGAGGGCATTTTTGCCGGCATTGAGATTGCCAAGCAAGTTTTTCAGCGTTTCGACCCCTCGCTCGATGTTGAGGCCTATGTTGCCGATGGTGCTCATGTGAAGCCGGGCGACATTGTGATGAGCGTGAAAGGACGTGAGCAAAGCCTCTTGCAATGTGAGCGTCTCATGCTCAACATCTTGCAACGCATGAGTGGCATTGCCACCATGACCCATAAATATCAGCAGGCACTCATCGATGCAGGCACCAAGACCCGTGTGCTCGATACGCGCAAAACCACTCCCGGCATGCGCATGCTTGAAAAGGAGGCAGTGAAAATTGGTGGTGGCATGAATCACCGCATTGGCCTCTTCGACATGATTTTGCTCAAGGACAATCACATCGACTTTTGTGGCGGTGTGCATCAAGCTATTTCACGAGCCAAGCAATATTGCAAGGAGCATGGCAAAGACTTGAAAATTGAGTGTGAAGTGCGCAATTTCAAAGAGCTTGATGAGGCTCTTGCCGAGGGGTGCGACCGCATCATGTTCGACAACTTCACGCCTGCCGACACGCGCAAGGCTGTGGAAATTGTGGCTGGCCGTTGCGAGACCGAGTCGAGTGGAGGCATTACCTTCGACACCATGATACCCTATGCCAAGGCTGGAGTTGATTTCATCTCGTTTGGTGCGCTCACCCACAGTGTGAAGGGCCTCGACATGAGCTTCAAGGCTGCCGGTAGCGACAAACTCACCATTTTTTAGGAGACAGGAGACAGGAGTTAGAGATTATCCCTCCAAAGCTCCCTCCTTTAGTTCCACTGATTTTACGGAATTGTGAGATAATCAACAAATTACACGAATTACACGAATTTTGCAGGGCTATGGAATTAAGCCGTTTGCTAATTTGTTGAATTCGTGTAATTTGTTGTTTTGTAAGCAACTAACACAACCACCAGTCGTGTCGTCATAATTCCTGACTCCTGCCTCCTGAACTCCTCCAAAAAAATTAGTTGAGAATGGAGTTCATGATTTCTTGATCTTGGGCTTGAGTTGCTGCATCGTGTGCGCTGTTGTCGCTCTCTTGCTGACTTGATCGCTGGCGCACATGACCACCCACGTTGTCATAAATGTGTGATTCACACATGTTGAAATCATCGGGAATGGCAAATTTCACCTTCTCGCTATAGGGTAGCGAGCCATCGTCAAACACACTGCGCATGAATAGACCAAAGATGGGCATTGCAGCTGCAGCACCTTGTCCTTCGCCAGTGGAGCGGAAGTGAATGTAGCGATCCTCACCACCAAACCACACGCCTGTCACCAACTCGGGCGTGAAGCCAATGAACCATGCATCGGCATTGAAGTTGGTGGTGCCGGTTTTGCCACCCATGTCGGCTTTAAATTTAAATGGAGCGATGCGGCTGGTTGCCGTGCCATGGTCGATCACAGCACGCAACATGTCGATCATGCGATAGCCCGACTCCATGCTGATGGCTTGATTTTTCTTGGGGTAGAACTCGGCAATCACATTGCCGTGGTTGTCGCAAATGCGGCTCACCATCACGGGCAACACGCGACTACCATAGTTGGCAAAGGCACTATAGGCCGACACCATTTCATAGAGTGATATTTCGCACGAGCCCAAGCTCAAGGTGAGGTTGGGAATGAGCTCACTTGTGATACCAAAGTCGTTGTGCATGGCCTCTACCATTTTTTCGGGGGTGTAGCGTTCGAGAATGCGTGGCGGAATCCAGTTGCTCGACTTGGCAAGGGCTTCGCGCAATTGTGGGTGGAGTCCCAGTCCATGCGACCCACCGCCAGGGGCCCACTTGCCATAGTGGGGCTGTGTGTTTTCAAAATCGGTGCTACAAGGATTCAATCCGTTTTGCAATGCCATCGAGAAGATAAAGGGCTTCACGGTCGATCCAATCTGCCGTGTGCCGGTTGCCACCATGTCATATTTGAAATGCTTGAAATCGGGGCCACCCACATAGGCTTTCACTTTGCCGGTGCGAGGGTCCATCGACATCATGCCACAGCGCAAAAATGTTTTCATGTAGAGCATCGAGTCGAGGGGCGACATGAGTCGCTCAATTTCTCCTCTTTCATAGTCAAAGAGTCGCATCTCCATTTTTTGATTGAATGCACTCATGATTTCCTCGTCGCTCATGCCTTCGGCTTTCATCGTGCGATAACGCTCGGTACTGCGTATGCCTCGCTTGATGAGGGCTTCGCGACCGGCTTTGCTCAATTCTTCGGGGTCGCGCGTGTAGGGGTTTTTATAGCTGCCACCACACTCGTTTTTGAAAAATCGCTTTTGCTCGGCAATCATGTGCTTGCGCACAGCGGCCTCGGCGTGTGCCTGCATGCGAGAGTCGATGGTGGTGTAGATGCGCAATCCGTCGCTATAAATGTCATAGTTTGAGCCATCGGGTTTCTTGTTTTTCTTGCACCAGCCATAGAGGGGATTGTTGTCCCAGTTATATTTGTCGGCATTATAGGCATTCACGTTGGAGTAGTTGCTTCTCACAGGTTCGTGGGCCATCATGATGCGTCGCAACTCTTCTCTAAAGTAGGGCGCAATGCCCCCCTCGTGGGTGTCGACTCTGTTCTCGTGCAACTCCAGCGGTGTGTTTTTGAGAGCATCGCAGGTTTCGGCAGTGAGCATGTTGGCTTTATACATTTGGTTGATCACCACATTGCGCCGCGCCTTCACGCGTTCGGGATACCTGAAAGGGTTGTAGTAAGATGGATTTTTGCACATGCCCACGAGAGTGGCCGATTCTTGCAGGTTTAAATCTTTGGGCTCCTTGCCAAAGTATACATAAGATGCACTCTTGATGCC